>JAESSZ010000682.1 GCA_016763875.1 Nannocystaceae bacterium | reverse complement strand
GTGAGCGGATCCGGATTCGTGCGCTACGGTGGCGAGCCCGGGGACGTTGACAAAGATGTGAGCGGTTCCGGCTCGATCAAGCCGCTCTAGCCGTCCAGATCGCGGACGGACCCTTGTTCCGTCGCGCTCGACAGTACTCAGCGTGATCTCCGGCCGGGGCAGGGTAGGATTGTGTCCGCGTGCGCGCGACTGAGAACGAGGCGGAGGTGGGCCACACGGGCTCGGCGTCCCAGGGGTTTGGTGCCTGCGTGCTGGACGGTGCAGGCGCGATCCTCTTTCACGATGACGCCTTTGCATCTCTGGTTGGAGGCCGTGCGGAACACGGCCGAACGACCGGGGGGTCGGGGCCAGCGGATGGCCGAGACGGCTCGCCGCTCCGCGGTGCGTTATTCGAGCAACTCGGACCGGGCCTCACGCTCCGCAGCGGGTCGGTCGCCGAGGTCTCGGTGGCAGGCAAGACGCTGCAGATCCGCACCACCAGGCTCCCTGGGGCGAGCGGCCCCGCTTGGATCTGCGCCGTCCAAGACGTCACCGAAAGCCGCCGCACCAAGGCGCGAATGGAGATATCGGTCGAGACGTTGACGTCGCTGGTCGAGGCGTCGCCCCTGGCGATCCTTACGCTCGACCTCGACAAGAACGTCGACATGTGGAACCCGGCAGCAGAGAAAATTTTCGGGTGGACGCGAGCCGAGATCAAGGGGAAGCCGTACCCCATTGTCCCCGCGGATCGCTGGATCGAGTTTAGCCAGCTGTTCGACCGGGTCATGCGTGGCGAGGGGTTCACTGGCGTTGAGGCTCGTCGGGAGGGTAAGGGCGGCAGGATTTTGGACTTGAGCATCTCGACCGCCCCCCTGCGCGACGCATCGGGCAAGGTCACGGGCGCGATGGCGCTGCTCGAGGATCTCACCGCGAAGAAGAACCTGGAGCAGCGGTACCGACACGCACAGAAGATGGAAGCCGTGGGCAGGCTCGCCGGGGGCGTCGCACACGACTTCAACAACCTTCTGACCGTGATTCTGGGCACCTGCGATCTGCTTATGCTTGGCGCGGGCAAAGACGGTGACCTCGCGGCCGATCTTGAGACGATCCGACACTGTGGGTCTCGCGCGGCGGAGTTGACGGCGTCGCTGCTCGCGTTTAGTCGACGCCAGGTCATGCAGCCCCAAGTGCTGGATCTCAACGGGCTGGTCCACCGAATCACGCCGATCCTTCAACGTCTGATCGGAGACGCGGTGCACCTAGACCTTAGACTCGACACCCAGATCCCGCCCGTGCTCGCGGACGCCGGGCAAGTGGAACAGATCCTGGTGAACCTCGCCGTAAACGCCAAGGACGCGATGCCCGAAGGCGGTCGGCTGACCGTTCAGACCGAGTTGGTCGCCGTACGCGACCAAGACCCGCTCAAGCCCGGGTCCTACGTCACCATCGAAGTGACGGACACCGGGCCTGGCATCCCTCCTGAGATCCTGCCGTGTGTTTTTGAACCGTTCTTCACGACCAAGGGCATGGGTCAAGGGACAGGCTTGGGGCTGGCAACCGTGTATGGCATCGCGCATCAAAGCGGAGGGACGGTGGAGGTGCACAACGCTTCTGGACGAGGCGCACGGTTTCGGGTGTTTCTCCCGCGCGCGGCCCACAACGCGCAGGTTCCATCTCCAAAGCGGTTCGGCACGCTGGCATGCGGTACGGAGACGATCCTGCTCGTTGAGAACGACGCATCCGTTCGAACGACGACCACGCATATGCTGGAGTCGCTCGGCTACAGAGTGCTTTCGGCGGCGGATGGCGCGAGCGCACTTGAGCTCTGCGGTGAGCACACGACGATCGACTTGCTGCTCACCGACGCGCAGCTCAACGGCACGCAGCGCAACGGCATGGGGGGATCCGAGGTCGCCCGACGGTTTTCCGAGCTGCGTCCCGACACACCGGTGGTGTTGATGTCGGGACGCCTCCGGCCTGATCTCGACGATGACACCACTGTGTTCCTTCCCAAGCCACTACGACTGAACGTACTCGCCACTGAAGTCCGCGCCGTCTTGGATCGCTGCCCACAACGTACTGCCGAGCGAACCCACAACGATGAAAGCTGAGACCGCCGACAAGACTCGCGTGGCCTATCGGACGATCGGTTCAGGGCATCGCGAGGTCGTGCTCGTCCACGGATGGATGATGTCCGGGGCCCTGTACGACGAGCTTGTGGCGGCGCTCGACACAACAGATCTCAAGCTCGTGGTGCTCGACCTGCGAGGGACGGGACAATCGGACCGCCCCGACTCGGGATACTCATTGCAGCAGTTCGCAGACGACGTGTGGACTGTGATCGAACACGCGGGGCTGAAGCGGCCGGTCGTCGTTGGCCACAGCATGGGAGGGCAAATCACCCAGTTCGTCGCGGCGAGCCGACCCGACGCCGTGTCGGGCCTCATCCTGATAAACCCAGTGCCGGCCACCGGACTCCCGCTGGGCGAAGAGACCGCGGCGTTGTTTCGGAGCTCGGCCGGGGACGCAGGCAAGCAAGCGGCGATCCTGGACATGGCCTGCAGGCAACTGAGTCCGGAGTCGAAGAACCACCTGCTGAGGATCGCAGCGGATGTCAGCCCGGCGTGCATTGTTGAGTCCTTGGGCGCGTGGACGGCCGTCGGTTCGGACACACATCTCGCTGCGATCTCTGCGCCCGCACTGGTTGTCGCCAGCGACGATGATTTCCTCCCGGTGCCGCTGCTGCGCGAGCAGGTCGTCACGAAGATCAAAGGCAGTCGGCTGGCACGGATTGTCGGCCCGGGCCACTACACGCTCGTCGAGCAGCCAGCGGCGACGGCTGCGTTGATCGAGGCGTTCCTCGCTGGCCTGGGCTAAGCGAGGGTACCAGCCTCTGGCCGGAAGCCGGTTGCTAGGCCCTGAGTCGCCTCCCATACTCAGCTGTGGTCTCGCTGCGCTGGGCGATGGGCGATGGGGGCCTACGCTAAGAGACCGTGGCGGCGTACCCTTGGCGGGCAGTTCAACGCCACAGGTGCAGTATCCAACCGTGACGACCCAGATCCATCACCGCACAGCCCGACTCGATGGGACGACCGACCCTGTCGACCTTGCGGTTGGAAAGCACAATCGGGTCGTTGTGCAGCGGCCGATGCTATGGCGTCCTCAAACCGCTCCCCTCACGGCTGCTTCGGGCTCGGGGCTCGTTCTACCTGGGCCGTGGAGTTCTGGCGTCCATCCGGTCCCTACGTTGTTGAGCGCAATGCACCGTGCGGGTGAGCTCGACAACGCTCGCATCGTGATCATCGGCCACGATGACGAGGAACAAGTGGGACAAGCACGCGCCAACTCCATTGAGATGTGGCTGACCGGAAACCGAAAAGCATGGGTTGCGATCGCCACAGAGTTTGGCGGTTTGACCGACATCCTGGCTTATCTCGAGTTTCTCGACGAATCGCGTGGCTGGCACTGTGGTGTCACTGCTGTCGATGCCGTTGAGAACGCAGCGTCGAAGGCGGCCGTCGCGGCATTTCAGACGGAGTTCAATGAGCGGTTCGAGGGCAAACTGCTCGATGATGGCGTGTGCGGCACCGAGACGCTCGGTGCTGTGTTCGATGTGCTTGCCCATGAACTGGCACGGTGGCTCGACAAACACGGGTTGCCGCCCGACCACGTCGCATCTCTAGATATCGAGTACTTGGCTGCGCCCGCTGGGGTGAAGGTGCGCGGAGGCTTGGACGGGGCGTCGGTCCCTGGGCTGGATGTGCTCGTAGGCGAGGCCGCCTGGATGGATGGCGAGTCCATGATGCCGCATTCGCTGTACGAGTCTGAAGTTCTGCATGTGCTGCCGCTTGTTGTGTCCCCGGAGGTTGGCGGCTGGGCGATCGGAGCGCTCACGGTGGTCAGCGATCTGACGCCAGGTGAAACGATGTTGCCCGAGACGTACATTCTTTCCTCAACCGACGGTAGCTACGAAAGCCGCCTCGTGCTGCCCGACAACGCCACTGACACCGGACTGCTCGAACTCCTGTTTGACGATCTTCCGACCGATGCCCGGTTTAACCTTCGGGTTGAGATCGAAGGCGTCGGGCGCTATGTCGTCTTCACGGATCTGAGCTACAGCGGGCTACATCGCAACGCCGTCGAGACGGCTCCCACGAAGGCACGCTGAATCATGGTTGGCCCTTTGACTTTGGATCCCCGCCGCCGCGACCACGAATGCAAAGCACCCGACCACGACAAGGTCCGCGGACGGAAGTATGTTGGCAGCGCACCTGGCAACCCCCGCCAGCACGTCGGCAACGGCGACCGCGCGCCATCGCCGTTCAAGGATTTGCGCACGTCACCAAATTTGACGGGCACGTACTTCGACGAATTGTCGCGCTATCGGTTGTTTATCAACCACGTGGGCGGACACCTTGAGTGCCTGCTTACGCTGTTCACGACGGAGTTCAAGTACACAAGCGAGGGGCAGCGAAAGGACGAAGATCGGCGCAGGTCCAAGATCATTGACAGCCGTCTCCCGGATGCGTGGGGGCCTTTTGAGGGGAGTCGTGCGCGGGCACCGATTGCGTTTCGATTTAGCGGTGAAGCCCACGGGACTCAGTATTTTCTGGAAGTGCCGCCGTGGATGCTCGCCAAGGGGGCGCGCGGGCGACTGGGGCGCCTCTCTCGCTCGCCATCGGGATGCTTGAGCCACAGGGCAATGGCAAGGCGCTCAACGTAGAGTTCGAGGACTCGTTCCTCGCTGCGTGGCCGATGCATGGGAGCACCAGGCAAAGCAGCGCGGGCCGGATGGACAGCCGCCCGGTTCTCCTCGAGCGGTACCTGGATCGGCCCTGGATTCCGTTCGAGTTGCGAACTCAGTTGTGGTTCCCGCGTTCACCGGTTCAGGAGGCCGCCCTCCCGAAAACTGCGGCATCTGTCCATTCTAAAACGGTGAACGTCGACGAGAACTACCGTTACCGCAAGAGCGGCAACGGGACCGATATGACCCTTGCGGAGCTGCTGACCGTGGCCGCGGGGCTTGGCTACGGCACGAGCGCAAAGGACTTCGCGCAGGGACTCCTGCGCAAGAACGTCGCGCAGGCGATCGATCAACTGGTGCGCGAGCTGTTCGAAGACCCAACGAACATCGCGCCACGCGACGGCGGATTGGATGCTGATGCGATCAAAGCGCTGACCCCGCTCGTGCTCAACGAACTTGCTGAGACACAACATGGCATGACGAACATGCTGACCGCGCTGTGGAGGGTCGTGGGTGATGCGGGACTGCCGAAAGAGTACACGTCCTATTTGCGGCAGTACCTTGGCGTTTTTGTGCGGGGGTGGGGGCAACACGAGTACAGGGTCAAGATCGACGCATTTTCGATCACAGACTTCGAGGACGAGACGACCAAAAAGTCGGCCGAGGGCGTAAAAAAGGCGCTTGAAGAGATGCTCAAGCACGCCAAGGGCAAAGGTGGGCTCTTGTTCAAGAAACTCAAGAAGTACTTCCCGGTGACTTGGATGATTGGCACCGCGGTGGTCGAGTACACCGGCAACTCAAAGTGGAACGCTCCGGACGCCGACGCACCGAAGGAGAGCAAGTGGCGGGGTGACTTTACGGTGATCTTTGCCGGATTGAAGATGGGCTTGTCCGTTGGAGACGCTCCCAAGATCGATTTTGATCAGACCGGGTGGCAGTGGGCCGGTCGACCGGCGGGGAGCGACGAGGTCGCGGGGATCGCAACGTTGCAGCAGGGCGATTTGTTCGCGGGATTTGGCAGCCTTGGGCAAGAGCATGGCGGCGCAAGACTCAGCCTGCTTGGTTCGGGTGGCGGGCGTGGTGCTGTCACCATCAGCTTTGACGGTAAAGTCGAAGAGAAGAAGTTTGGTGCGGGTATCAGCTTCTCGTCGATGTTCGGGCACTTCACCGCGGGGAATGGTTTTGACTCGCGACTCCTGCCCGAGGATGAGGATGAGGCGGAGGACTTCGATTGCTACTGGGACAACACGTTCGGTGAGCTGGCCGTCCACTTTCCGACCAATGGGGCCAAGCTGATGGTGCCCACCGAGAAGGAGCTTGACGAGATGGACCGTAGCGGTCGGCTGGACATTCGTAGCGCGCTAGCGATTTTTACGGCGTGTGAACTGCCGCTGTTGAGTGACGCGCACGCGCTGATCCAGGTGGTCGGCCACGCCGACCGGCCGGATGACGACCGGCGGAATGTGCCACTCTCTGTCAATCGTGCGACCAGTGTCGTCAACTATCTCCATAGCTTGCTCGGGAACGGTCTCACGTTCGGGATCCCTGTCGGTTCGGACGGGATTCCTGGACGACTGCTACTCCTCGGACTCGGGGAAGCCGAGGCCGCGATCCACCAACCTGATGGCCAAGAAGCCGACCCACGATTCAGACGTGTCGACATCTCTGTCTCGATCCCGCTGCCCGGGAAGGCGGCGCCCACTGTCGACGAGGTCCGCGAGAGGCTTGCACAGGAGCGCGGGAAGGACGCGGACGTCGTTCTCAATACTAGCTTTCTTTCCGGCCCTGATCCTGCCTGCTCGTAGAGTGCCGTTGTTAGCGTAGGTCCCAAGCGAGCAGTACGTCGTCGGCCCCCCTGTGGCCGACCCATACAATCGTCTTCGTCTCGGATTGGAGCCAAACGTCCGACCAGTGTTTTCCGGCCCCCGCACGAACGCCGTTGACGCGCCACCGTTTGAGTTGCTTGAAGTCCACGACCTCAAGCCACTTGCCGCGATCGTCGGCGCTCAGGCAGTGGTAGCTCCACAGGTCATCATCATGACCCGTGTATGTGAGTTCTGCGCACCCTCTCTGTTCGTCTAGTTGGTACTCGACGTTGGCCTCCACGTCGATTACGTGGAGGACCCGGAGGTCGCATGGGCTCGCGAAGATGTAGCGGTCGCTCGTCCGCACCGAGTTCAGCATCAGTCGCCGTGTCTTGAGGTGTTTCAGCCCTTCGAGATCCGTCCACGCCACGATGTTGCAGTCGGTAGGGGAGTCCCCCGCGCTGCCACTCCACCACGCAAGGTGGCCGTTGTTTGTCCTCTTGAGCGGAGGTGCTAGCCGTCGCTCCGTCATCGGAAATCGAACCATCCGTTCGGGGCTCCAGATGAGCCATGCGTTGTCGCGGGTGCACGTGAAGTCTACGCGTGGTGGCGCGTACGAACGGCTGTCGTAAACGTTGTCCCACGGCGTGCAGTTGGGCCCGACTTGGATGTGTTGGACCTCGCCGAGTCCCTCGTTGTACGCGACCCACTCGTAGCCCAGTCCGGGGGTCAAGTGCCAGCCATCACCCAGCACGATGGCCGAGGGGTCGATTCGCCGTGTCGTCCCGTCGCGGAGGATCTCAACCTGCTTCCCGCCGCGAAAACTCGCAGTCACGTTTCGCTTGGCTCCACCCGGGCGGCTGGAGTTGTACTGACCAAAAAACGACGTATGCGAGTGGCGACTGGCGAGCGGCTGAAACGGGAGTTCGAGTGTGAGCGGCGGTGGTGGCTTTCGCAGGTCGGTCCACTTCGAGAACACAGTGCCGAGGCCGTTGTCGGCCCACTTGGTGTTGTGGGCGAACAGATAGATCTCTTTGTGCCCGTAGTTCATCACGACGTCGAGCAGCGCCTGATATTGCCCTTCGGGAACCCAGGGCACTGCTAGGCCATCGGCGTGGATCAGCACGGACTGCAGCCACCCGTCGGCACCGAGTTGTTTCCCGAAAGCAGCATCCATGCCCTTGAGAGGGCCGCGCGCATCTGCAAAACGCGCGACCTCTCCAGTTTTGAAATCGACGAGCACGGCCTCAAGCGTCTTGGCCCGGTACCCCGGCCCCTCGGTGACCAGGACCAGTCCGCGGTTCTTCGCCATCGGGCTGCCCGCCGACAATCGCAGATGTTTCGCACGAAGCAGCTCCCTGGGACGTCCGACCTTGCCTTGGGTGAAGTCCGGTGGCTCGGAGACTTTCAGGTCGATGACTTCGATCTCCTTGATGTCTTCGATCCGGATCGTGGTTTCGCGTTTGGGCTTTGCGACCGGATGCACCGAGAACGGGACGGGCGGTGTCGTTCCGACGTCTTGTTTCGGCGCCTGCGGTTCAGCCGAAGCGGCAGGCTGCTCTCGCTCGGACGAATCACACGCGAGCACCGTGCATGACAAGCTCATGCACAACGCGAAGGCGAGTTCGGCGCCCGCAGACTCGCGAGGTTGGTCATGTGGCGCGCGACGGGGCGACGCACATCGCGAGTCGGCGAAGCCGCCCCATGGTCGAATTGAGTCAGTAGCCGCCAAAGTCCACCTGCGCGTAGTGGACAATAACCTATGCCTGGGGTGGTGCCCGGCTCGCCGAGGCGCGCTGAGTCCGGAGTCGCAGACCCGACTACGACCCATGCACTCCGGCTCCGCGGTTGCGGGGTGCGTAGCGCACCAGGATGAAGTCAAGCTCAGCGTCGAGACCCTGGGCCTCGCTGGTGATCAGGCGGCAAGCATCTGCTTCGGCAAACCCGCCCGAACCTGCGCCAATGACTGGGGCCGCCAGCCGTTGGATGCCGTGCGCGAGCGCGACCGTAACCGCGTTGCGCACGCTCATTCGGATGCTGCTCTCGGACGCTCGCCACACCAGGTTGATCCCCGCGACGTGGATGATCCCCTTGAACGGGAGCTGCCCGGCACTGGTCCAAACCGCCGAGCCAAGCGGCATCGGGCCGCGGCGCCCGACTTCGCGGAACGGCTGGAGCCCACCACGGCGTTTGATCGCACCGGTGTGATGTCCCGCTTTAGTAACGGGCCTTCGAACGGCTTCGTCTCACGCACGGCCCGGGAGTTGGTGGCTAGCGTGCGCAAAGTCTCCGACAAGAGCATGAAACGGAG
>JAESSZ010000681.1 GCA_016763875.1 Nannocystaceae bacterium | reverse complement strand
CGACCGCGAGCGCCGAAGCTGTGGGGCCGCTCGGTTCGGACTTTTCCTCGTGCCATCGCGCGTGACCATGCGTGACCGTCAGCTCACCGTCGTTCACCGTCACACTTGAGTCCGGCTCAATGTCGAGCGTACGTTGTCCGTGCTTGACGTAGAAGGTTGACTCGACTTCGGGAGCCACGACGATGCGATAAACACCGCCAGCGACCTCGGCCCGCCACAGCGAGACGACGACGGGGTCAGGGCCGGACTCGGTTGCGATCGTGATGCCACATGCGACGTGAACAATGCGGGGCCCGTGGGCGGAAACTTGTGGCTCGGGGACTGCGTCGTCAGGTGCCAGGACGACCGCACGGGCATTGTGCGGGACACGCACGAAGGGTCTGGCGGGGTCTTGGACGGCGGTACGTTGGGCGGCGGCGACCAACGGTCGGTTGGGGGACGCGTCCGCTTTGTCAGCTCGAGTGGACCCAAGGAAGAGCACAACGGCCGCGGCTGCGGCCGCGAAGACAGCCACGACTGGCGAGCGCCGAGCAGCCGATCGTGCTCTGACCTCAGCTGCGACGTCAGCCACGGTGACGTTCACCGAGGGGCTGGGTACCGCGCGTGCACGCGCGACCAACTCCGCGAGTGAGTGGTTGTGCGGGAACTCGCCGCTCACTGATCGCTCTCCAGGCCGAGTACATCGACCAGCATCTTCTCGGCACGCCGGGCTCGGTACGAGACCGTACTGACGGGCACCCCCAGCGATTCGGACGCCTGCTGCAGACTCTGATTCTCTAGCGCTCGGGCGATAAAGGCCTCGCGATAGTTGACGGGCAGTTCGTGCAGCGCCTCGTAGAAACGCTCCATCCGCTGCGTCGCGGCCAGGTCCTCGTCGAGCGAGCTGGTCTGAAGCTCGGTCGCGCGCGGCGCGGCGCGCTGTTCCCTTGCCGCACGCCGACGGGCCGAGTCGAGCCAGTTGGTGACCTTGTTCACCGTGATTCGAAACAGCCAGGTTTCGATATGCGCGTCCCCGCGAAAATCGTTGATGCGGCGGAACGCGGCGACGAACACTTCTTGGACGAGGTCGTCCACGATCCCAGGGTCGCCGGTCATGCGCAGAATCTGGCGCGCGACACGGTGCTTGTGCGCGTCGAACAAGCCAGTTTGGCCCACCGTCTCGCCGCGCCTCGCCGCCGCCAGCAACTCAGCAGAGTCTAGTTCTAGGAGATGCGTCAACCCAAGCGTAAGTGTAGCCGACACTGACCAATTGACCGATCAGTCAGGCCGAAATCCAAACCGCCCCGCGCGCGCAAGTAAGAAACCGAGGCGAATTCCAAACGTAGCGCGCAGGTGCCCCCACCGCAGCGAACTGTTGTCACCCGAAAAATGCAGCGGGGGAAGGGTCATCTCCGCGCCCGCGTGAAATTGCGCGAATACGGGCCCGATGCGCGCTTGTACGATCGCGGGTACCGCGAGGTGTGCGCTCCAAGCGGACGCGGCCTGGCTGTCGCGGGCGAATCCACCCAGTGCACCACCGATGATGCCGCCGCCGACCCACACGTGTCCTCCGGCAATTGGTGCGCCAAACGCAACGCCGCCGTCAATGTTTAGTCCGTCGACGGTGAGCGAGCCGGCAACCGAGCGCCTCCACCCAAGTTCGAGCATTGGCATGATGTGCTCGCGCAGGAGCCACGTGCCGCCACTAACGGAGACCCCGGCGGCGAGACCCGATCGCGCCGCGGGCCCAGTGGAGAGTTGGCCTCCCAGGGCGAGGAAACCGGCCGGTTTCGTGGGCACGTCCGACGGTTCGGCTTTGGGGGCAGGCATATCCGCCTCAGGTACCGACCGTGGTTCGTAGTTGTCGATCACGACCGCGACCGCGCCCGCCAGCTGCCGCGCTCTTCCTTGCGGATCGGTCGCATCGAGGGTCACCTGGCGATCCAAAACCCACCCGTCTGGGGCCGTCATTGTGACCACGGCGGTCCCGGACCCATGCGCTCCTACGGCGATGGTCCAACCGTCCGCTCGGGGTCCGACTCGCGCCGCGATTCCTTCCCGAGTGGCGTCGACGTCGACCACATCTGGTTGGGCCTCCACCGTCGGTGGGACGCCGATCAATACGAGACACAGGAGGGCGCCAAACATTCGGCGGCATTACGGTGCCACGCGCAGCAGCGACCGTCGAGAGCGCCTATCCCGGTGGTGGGGGGTAGCAGCAGTCCTGTAGGCAATACCAGCCCGTTGGACAGTCCTGCACCGTAGTGCACGAGTCCCCAAAGTCGCACGTGTTTTCATCGCACTCCGGGGGGAGTTCCTCTTCCCCGAAGCACAACTCGCGCTCATCGCAGGTATTGACGCAGTCTTCGCTCTGCGTGCACTGGTTGCAAGCCTCGACGTTATCGAGGCTGCACTCGGGGTCTGGCGAGTTGAGGAACACGGAAATCTCGTCGCCGTTGCTGTCCGTAACCAGGCAGCATCCGAAGCAGTCGCAACCGGGTGGAACGAACGGCAGACAGAAATCGATGCAATCCTGGTCTTGGTTGGGCGGCATGTTCTCGCAGTTCATGCCTCCGGTGTACGAGCAGTCGGGGCTCATCGAGCCGTCGCCCGGATTGGCCGGGTCGCACTTCAGATCCCACAGACATCCGTCGTCGCCCTGGCCGCTGTTTCCGTCGAAGAAACAGTCTTGCTTGCAGTCGACGTTGTCCCCCGGAATCCCGGTGGCAACCGAGCTCTCATCGTCGTCGCACGGTCCCGTGCACTCGGGGTCGAGCAGGTCGATCTTGCCGTCGCCGTCATTGTCCTTGCCGTCGCCGCAGGCGTAGATCGTGCCGCCACAGTCGATGGGGTCGCCCGGGTCATTACCGGTTGCGTTGGTATCGGTCCCTGAATCGGCGGACGAGCCGCTGCTTGGGTCGCCCGACGCCGTCGCGGAATCGCTCCCGCCTGATGCCGTCCCGCCAGCAGTCGCGCTTGCCGTGCCACTGTCGGCCGCGGACGGAGCGCCATCATCCGCACCCGCGGTGGTGCTCACCGGACCGATGCCGTTCTCGGTCGCACCCTCTGTTCCTTGCGAGGAGTCGGTGTCAGCCGGGCAAGCGGTCAGTAGAACCAGGGCGGCAGTAAGAGCAGAGACCCGCATTGTGCTCTTAGACCAAACTACTCGCAGTAATTCCAAGCCCAAGTTGGGCCGCCGTGTACGCTTGGAATGAAGGCGATCCGGCTGGTCTAGCCGGTAGTGAACATGCGGGCGTGGACAATAGTTGCGATGTGCGTCGCAGTGGGAGGCTGCAAGGACAAGGAGGTGGATGCGTCCGACGACGCCTCGGCGTCGGGAGAGGTATGCGGAGGTGATCCCGACACCGAGGGACCGCAATGCGCGGAAGGGTTGTCGTGCGAGCCCAGCGGAGACCCAGATGCGGAGGGCGCACAGAACTACGTGTGTGGGGCCCCGCTGGAGATCCGCGGGCAGGTGTTCGACGCGTTGACTGAGGTCGCGCTTGTAGGCGCCCTCGTCTCTGCCCTGGACGAGACTGGTGCACCTGTGGGCGATGTTGCTGTCACCGATGCCGACGGTCACTACTCGCTTCTGGTGAGTGCGCGCCGCGATGACGCCGGGTTGGTCCTCGACGCCCTGAAGTGGACGCTGTTTGTGACGGCCCAGGACTACCAACCGTTCCCGGGTGGGGTGCGACCGGCGATCCCGATCAACGCGGTGGACGCCGCGGAACAATCGGGAGATGACGACGGTGACGATCTCCTGCAGGTGATCGACAACCCGTCGACCGATGCTGCCTTGCTGCCGCTGTCCGACGATATGACCGGGGGCCGTACCGTGTCGGGTACCGTGGGTGGCGAGCAACCAGGGGGGACTTTGGTCGTGGCCGAAGGCACTCCGTTTGTTCGCTACACCGTTGCGGACGCATCCGGCCACTACACGATTTTCAACGTGCCGGACGGCGCGGCGTCCATCGTGGGCTACCGTCGAGGTCTGTCGGTAAGCCCGGCATCGCCCGCCAGCGCTGGGGACCAGGACAACGTTGACCTCGAACTGCTCGTTGAAGGAGACGACGCGCTACCGATCGTTGAAGGCTCCGTGAACATCGTGAACGCACCGGGCGGCGCGCAAACTAGCGTGGTCCTCGTTCCGGTCAGCGTCTACAGCGACGTGCTGGAGCGTGGCCCCGTGCCGCTCGGTCTACGCGCACCGCAGCCACCGCGGACGCCAAGCGTCGTCGGAGCATTCGAGATCCTGGGGGTACCTCCGGGGACCTACAAGGTGTTGGCCGCGTTCGAGAACGACGCGCTGGTCCGTGATCCGGACGAGGGGATCGCAGGCACGGACATCCCGGAGATTACGATTGGCGATTCCGGAATCTCTGTCGACCAGTCGTTCAAGATCACGGAGTCGTTGACCGTGATCTCACCTGGCGCTGAGATCCCCGAAGTCGTCGAAGCTCGGCCGACGTTTGTTTTTTCGGATGACTCCTCGGAGGACGGCTATCAGGTCGTCGTCTACGACGCGTTCGGAGTCCTTGTGTGGGAGAACCTGGGAGTCCCTCGCGTCACGGGGGCGGCAAACGTCGAAGTTCCGTACGAGGGTCCGGCACTGCAGACGGGGATGTACTACCAGTTTCGTGCGACGTCGCTCAAAAATGGAAGTGCGATCTCGCGAACCGAAGACCTGCGCGGGGTCTTCGTCGGCCCTTAGCGGTACTCAAAGGAACGATGTTCCCTTGCCCGTGAGCCCCGTCGGAGAAAGTATTAGATAGCGAGCGCTCGCTATCTTAGTCTTCGTCGGTGGGGAGCCGCGAACGATGAGGACGTTGGTGCGTGGAGGGTTGTTCTTCGACGGTTCAGGTGACCCGGGAGTCTTGCGCAACGTGCTGGTCGTCGATGGTGTGGTCGCGTCTGCGGCGGACGCGGAGTCTGTCGATCCGGAGTCTGTCGACCGCATCATCGAAGCCGAAGGGCAGTGGGTCATGCCGGGCTTCGTGGACATGCACACGCATTACGACGCGGAGATCCTTGCTGGCCCCGGGCTAAACGAGTCGGTACGTCATGGGGTCACGACCGTGTTCATGGGGTCGTGTTCGCTCAGCACTATCTTGTCGTCGGCCGAGGACTGCACGGATTTCTTCTCGCGTGTCGAGGCACTTCCGCCCGAGCAAGTCTTGCCCGCGCTGCAAAAGTACAAGACGTGGGATACCCCGCAGGGCTACATCGAGGGGCTCGAGGCGCGGCCGCTTGGACCGAACGTCGGGTGTTTCCTCGGCCATTCTGACCTCCGAACTTCGGTTATGGGTTTGGCTCGCGCCGTCGATCCGAAATCACGTCCCACACGCGACGAACAGCGGGAGATGGAGCGCATCCTGGTAGACGCGTTGGACGCCGGGTACCTCGGCATGTCGTCGATGACCAACCCGTGGGACAAGGTCGGCGGCGAGCGCCATCGTTCGGCTTGCCTCCCGTCGTGCTACGCCACTTGGGGTGAGTACCGTCGCTTCCACGAGATCCTGCGCAAGCGCGACCGCGTGCTTCAAAGTGCACCCAACATCACTACAAAACTCAACGTAGTGCTGTTTTTGGCCAGCAGCGCGGGCTTTGGGCTGCGACGGGCCCTCAAGACCACGCTCATCAGTGCGGCGGACGTCAAAGCGAACAAGCGACTGAGCGATCTCATCACGCTGGTGGTCTCGGTGAGCAACAAGGTGCTCGGTACCAACTTCCGCTGGCAGACCGTACCGATGCCCTTCGAGGTCTACGCGGACGGGATGGATCTCGTTGTGTTCGAAGAGTTCGAGGCCGGTGAGGCAGCCCTACACCTCGTCGATGAAGTGGCGCGCAGCGAGTTACTCGCTGACGAGGCGTACCGCCGTAGTTTCCGCAAGGACTACGACAAGCGATTTTCTCCTCGGGTCTGGCATCGCAACTTCTACGACGCTGACATTGTGGACGCGCCCGACCCGTCGGTGATTGGACGTACGTTCGGGGAGATCGCTGACGAGCGGGGGATTCACCCCGTCGACGCTTTCTTGGACTTGGTTGTGGAACACGGAAGCAAGCTGCGGTGGCGGACAACCATCGCCAATCACCGGCCGCGCAAACTCGTGGAGCTCTCCTCGCACGACACGGTGCACATCGGTTTCTCCGACGCGGGTGCGCACGTACGAAACATGGCCTTCTACAACTTTGGTTTGTACTACCTGCGATCTGTCCACAACGCAGCCACGGCGGGCGACCCCGTACTTCCGCTCGGGAAGGCGGTGTACAAGCTCACCGGGGAACTCGCAGACTGGTACGGCATCGACGCGGGCCACTTGCGCGAAGGGGACCGTGCAGACTTGGTGATTGTCGATCCCAAGGGGTTGGACGAAACGCTTGACGACTACCACGAGGCCCCGATGGACACGATGGGCGGGCTTTCGCGCATGGTTCGACGCAACGACAAGGCCGTGACCGCAACCATGATCTCGGGCGCTATCGTGTACGAAGGCGGTGCGTTTACCCCGGGCTACGGTCGCGATCGTCGCTACGGATCGTTCCTTCGTGTCGGCAAGAAAACGCCTCCTGTCTCACCCCAAGCCGACAAGGACACCGATGCAAGCGGCAGCCACACGACGCACACAAGCCGAGCGTCGTGAAGCGACGACGAGCAAGCTCCTGGATGCCACGATCGGTTGTCTGGCAAACCTGGGCTACGCGCGGACATCGGTCGCTGCGATCTGCGCGAGCGCGGGTGTGTCGCAGGGAGCGTTGTTCCGCCATTTCGCGACCAGGCGGGACGTCATCGTTGCGGCCGCGGACGCGATTGGCCGGCAGCACATCGAGCAATTCGACGCTGCGGCGCGGGGGCTCAAGCGCGATGCCTATCGCCGGATCGTGCTGCTGATTCGCGGCCTGTGTCGCACGCCGACGCATGCTGCGTGGCGGGAGATCATGGTCGCCGCGCGCACCGACACGGAGCTACGCGTCCAAGCCAGCCAAGGTCTCGAACGGTTCGAAGCCATGCTCATCGCGACCAGCGGGCGCTTCCTTGGCATCGACGGCAAGGCGGCCAAGCGTGCGGCGGTGGTGCTGCTGTCGATCATGCACATGTTCGACAGCGAAGCGATGACGGTTGTCGTGTTTGGGAACGAGCCTCTCGAAACGCAGCGCATCAAATGGGCGACGGAGATGCTCAAGCGCGAACTCTCGGAGCTCAGCCCACCACTCAGCCCCCGAGTCGGCGGGACAGCGCGGCGGTGACGGTGACGGGATAGCCGATGAGGGCGGCGAGAGCGTTACGAAGAGCGACGAGCGGGGTGTTCTTTGCGGCGTTCATTGGTCTCGCTTGAGGTAGTACCCACGACCTCGCAATCGATTGCGAAAAACTAGAATCGGCCGCGGAAGCCCACGCCTGCGTGCTGCGGTCCTGCGCGAAGCACGAACTGCCCCGCCCGGGCGTGCTTCATTAGCCGCAGCCCGTGAACCGCAGCGTAGATACTCGCCCCCAGGGCCGCGACGCCCAGCGTCGTCACAACTGCACCGCCGATCAGCAGTCCCCGACTTGGCGCGCGTCGGTAGCCGGTCTCGTCGTCATCGTAGGCGGCCGCGCGCCGTCTGGCCCCGTAGGCCCCAAGCATTCCGATACCGACCAACATGTGCAGAAGCGACACAGGGGCGCCAATGCGTCCGCCAATGAGCCAGCGCTCGCCACGTTGCATCTGGGCGCTCAGTTGCCGGTTGCGCTCTAGGAGCGCGGGATCAGGAGGCGGCGGGGCCTCGTACCCGGTTGTTGGCGGGGCCGCGACAACGGGGGCCGCTCCGGTTGCTGGTGCCTCGTCCTCGGCTCCCCAACCACCGTCATCCGGTGGCGCGACAGGGGTTGGCGCTGGCGTGGGT
>JAESSZ010000680.1 GCA_016763875.1 Nannocystaceae bacterium | reverse complement strand
TCGGTACTAGCTTCATCGAGGCCCCCGATGGCGTACCCGAAGATACCGACCCAGAGCAGGACACTGTCCGCACCAAGCCCGTGAAGGGCTAGCACCTGCCCGGCTTCGGCCGTGAACCAACACCCGCTCCTCGCGTCGTTTTTCGCGCAACCGCGCTCTGTGCGCGGCGCACGAGCAACTTGGCTAGCCCGCCGACGACGGTTTGGCACCCGCTTGCTATTGTACGCAGGCCCACCTCGCGGCCCCCGGGGAGTGGCTTGAGACCGGTTCCATGGTGGACGAGGACAGCCTGCACCCCGATCTTGCGGCACTCCGCGGCACAAAGGTTGCCGGTCGCTATCGCGTGGATGAGTTGCTGGGCATCGGTGGCATGGGAGCTGTGTTTAAGGGACGGCACCTCGGCCTCGAGCGTGATGTCGCGATCAAGGTGCTGCATCCTGAGCTGACTCGGGACCCGGACATATCCGCGCGTTTCGATCGCGAAGCCCACTCCGCCTCGCGTCTCGATCATCCGAACTGCATGCAGGTCACTGACGTCGGGAGCACGGAGAAGGGCCTGAAGTTCATGGTCATGCAGCTGCTCGAGGGACACGAGCTGGCTGAGATGATGGGCGAGCCGTACCCCGCGGATCGTGCAGTGTTGCTTGCTCTGCAGATCCTCAACGGTCTTGAGCACGCGCATGACAAAGGCGTTGTTCATCGCGACATCAAACCCGAGAACATCTTCGTCACTCGCGATCACGCGGGTCGCGAGACCCTGAAGATCGTCGACTTTGGTATCGCCAAGTTGGTTGGTGCGTCGGACTCCAGTCGCAACATGACCAAGGCTGGGCTCGTGTTTGGCACGCCCGCCTATATGAGTCCCGAGCAGGCGATGGGACAGGAAGCCGACGCACGCGCTGACCTCTACGCGGTGGGCATCATCTTGTGGGAGATGCTCGCGGGTGAGCAGCCGTTTGTGGCCGACGACCCGGTGGCGTTGGTGCGCATGCAGGTCAGTCGCGATGCGCCGCCGCTTCCGCAGTCGGTGCCGATGGTGCTGGACCCGATCGTCCGGAAGTTGCTGGAGAAGCAGCGCGAGGCTCGTTTCCAAACCGCGGTCGAAGCACGGCTGGCGCTGGAGGAGATCCTGCCCGCAATAGCGACGACGGACATCACGGGCATCACGCTGTATCCGGGAAGCTCGGGTCAGCGCGCGATCACAGGCTCGGCATCACTTTCTCTGAACTCGGGGCCGATATCCATTTCCGGTTCGGGTCCGATTGCGTTGACGGGTTCGGGGCCGATCAGTGTGTCGATGCCGGGGTCCGGTGATACCTCGCAGCATCTCGCGGTAACAAGCATTCCGCCCGTGGACCGGGCGCGAAACTCCGTGGCGGCCAAGTGGGCGTTGGCGGGTGGGGCGCTGGCGGTCGCGGTGGTGGTTGGCGCGTTCGCGATGCGCGGTGGTGACGACAAGCCCGCTGCCCCCGAGGTCGCGGCGGCGGCTGGTGAAGCTGACTTCGACGACGAGATCGTCATTGTCGACGACGAGGGGCCAACGGATTCCCAGCTCGCAGAGATCGATCGGCTGATTCTCGCGAAGAAGGCGGACGATGCGGACAAGCTGCTTGGTCCGCTACTCGATCGTTTCCCGGACGACGCGCGACTCGTGTGGCGCCAGGGTCGAATGCTGATCGACCAAGGCAAGAAGAAGCGGCCGCAAGCACTTGCCGCGTACGGCAAGGCGCTTGAGAACAACGCGACGCTCATCGACGATCGTGACTTCTACGCCGAACTCGCAGCGTTGATGCGCAAACCAGGGCTGCGTGATGAGGCTCTAGACCTCGCTTTGCGGCAGATGGGCCCCAATGCCCATACGTTCCTGCTCGAGCTCGTGAACAACGAGCGAAAACCGCTCAACTACGAAGACCGGCACCGCGCGCTCGAGGAACTTGAGACGGTTGCGGCCAACGCCGATCTTGTCAACGCCAGGCTGAATCGGGCGCTGGATGTACTGCAGGCCCACGAGGCGCTGACACCTTGCGGGGCGTACCTCGACGCACTCGATGCGATCTCAAGCGACGCTGAGTACTACTACTACCGACGCGTCGAGCAGGCTGAGCTCCCCAAGCCCAAGGAAGGCAAGCACCTGACGGATGCCGACAAACTCGACGCCGAACGCTGTGGCGAGGTTGTGCAACGACGCGAAGCCTTGCTCGCTCAACTGGCGGGGCTTGAGCCCAACTCTCCCGAAAGCGGGACGGTTGGTTCACCGGTGGGAGAAAATGGGATTCCCACGTCGAACGGCGGCGGAACCGGTGGGTCGAGCAACGGCGCCGGCAAGCGTCGGAAGAGATCGCCGACGAAGCGCGCCACTGCCAGCAAGGGCCCGGACTGTTCCAAATTCGGCGCCGGATTGATCAACAAGAAATGCCGCTGACGCTCGTTCTCGCGTCGACCTCGAAGTACAGGAAGGAACTCCTGGGGCGGCTGGATGTCGACTTCGTACAAGCGGCGCCTACCTACGATGAAGACGCTGACCGTGGTCGCTTCGACGAACTCGCAGACGAGGCGTTCGCGTTGGAGATGGCGCTGCGTAAGGCGGAGAGTCTGGCCTCAAGCTATCCCGCCCATCTGATACTCGCCGCGGATCAGATCGCCGTGCTCCCGGGTCCGCCTCGGCAACTGCTGTGCAAACCCGGCACCGAGGCTGCGGCGGTTGAGCAACTCTTGCTCCTGTCGGGGACGAGTCATCGCCTCACCACGGGCGTGGTGCTGTACGACACGCGCTCCTCGAGTTTCCAGTCCACTGTCGATCGGCAGACCCTCACCATGCGCGCGTTCGATCGCGACGAGGCAACGCGCTACATCGCACGCCATCGGCCGCTGGACTGCGTTGGGTCCTACCGGATCGAAGATGCAGGTATTGCGCTGTTCGAGTCGATCGACACCAAGGACTACACGGGCATCATCGGGTTGCCACTGCTCGCCGTCGCACGTCTGCTGCGCGCGGCCGGCGTGCTGTAGGGCGTAGGCGAGTCCGCTGCAGGCCTGGCTCGCCGCCTCAACTGCGTTGGAGCACCATGTAGACGTCTGCGCGCGCGTACGGCGATGCGCCACCGGGACGGGGCGTGTGAACGAAGCCGAACGACTCGTACAGTTTCAAGGCCGGGCTGAGTTTCTTGCTGCTCTCAAGAAACAGACGTTGGCCGTCCAGTGCGTCGAACCGGTCAACGGCCGCTTGCAGGAGGCGCTTGCCCACGCCCAGTCCACGGCAGACCTCGGTGACCGCCATCTTAGACAGCTCGTATACGCCGCCGCCCATGTTTAGCAGTGCGCATGTGCCGATGAGCTCGCCGTGGAGAGACGCCGAAATGATCGCGCCACCGGGAACGATGACCTTGGCCTGCGGATCTCCGAGCAATGCGGCGTCGACGGGCTCGATCGTGAACGACGCCGAAAGCCACTCTTCGTTGAGGCGCTGAAACTCGGCCGCGTGCTCGGGGACGAAGTCCAAGAGGGTGATCGCCCGAGCGCGTCTGGCCTGCGCCTTTGCGAGGATCGACTCGGTCAGTGCATCCGTTGCAAGGATCGTCTCCAGGTTGGTGACGCACGCCAGCAGGTCGCCGTGTGCTCCGCCGAACTGGGCCCCGAAGCCGTCTGAGATCTCGGTCCACACATCGCGCAACCGGGCTGCGAGCGCACGGCCGCGTGCACTGAGGGCGACCAGACGTTGCCGACGATCGGACGCCGTCGCCGACGCGACGTATCCTGCCGCGGCGAGCTTTTTGGAGGCCTGGCTGACCGCCGCGTGACTCTGTCCGATTCGTGTAGCAACGGTCGAAACGGGCTGTGCGCCGTGGTCTGCGAGTGCGCGAAATACGGAGAACCAGGCGGCTTGGAAGAGAACCCCGTCGCGGCGGTAAACGTCGTCGATAGCCCCGTAAAGGCGTTCTGTAGCCCGTTTGAGTGCGGTCCCGAGTGTGATCCACGACGGGGAAGACAACATGCGTAAGCAGTTACGTAATCGCTTACATAATGTCAAGCCACGCGTTAGTCTTCGCGCGATGGCTCGTGAAATCCGAGCGCCGCATGGCGCAGAGCGGTCGTGCAAGGGCTGGGGCCAAGAGGCCGCCTTGCGCATGCTGATGAACAACCTCGACCCCGATGTGGCCGAGCAACCCGAGGACCTCGTCGTGTATGGCGGCACGGGGAAAGCGGCCCGGTCATGGAAGGACTACGACCAGATCGTAGCCTCGCTTCGCGATCTCGGTAACGAGGAAACGCTTGTGGTGCAGAGCGGACGGGCGCAGGGGATTTTCAAGACCCACGCCGACGCGCCGCGTGTGCTCATCGTCAACAGTTTGCTCGTGCCGAAGTGGGCGAACTGGGATGAGTTCAACCGACTTGAGGCGCTGGGCCTGACCATGTACGGCCAGATGACCGCGGGCAGTTGGATCTACATCGGTACGCAGGGGATTCTGCAGGGGACCTACGAGACGTTTGCCGAGTGCGCCCGCCAGCACTTTGGCGGTGACCTCGCGGGTCGGTTGATCGTGACCGGTGGTCTGGGCGGTATGGGGGGTGCACAGCCGCTGGCCGCGACGATGAACGGGGCCACGACGCTGTGTATCGAAGTCGATCCGGCAAGGATTCAGCGTCGGCTGGACACGGGCTACCTCATGAAGTCCACCTCGTCGCTCGACGAAGCGCTGAAATGGCTGGACGAGGCGCGAGCCGCAAAGAAGGCGCTCTCGGTCGGTCTACTGGGCAACTGCGCCACTGTCCTGCCAGAGCTCGTGCGGCGTGGCGTGGTGCCTGACATCGTGACCGATCAGACCTCGGCGCATGACGAGCTCAATGGCTACGTACCGGACGGTCTCACGCTGGCCGAGGCCAAGGATCTGCGGCAAGCGGACCCGAAGGCGTACGTGCGTCGCAGCATCGACGCGATGGGACGACATGTTCGCGCGATGCGAGATCTGCAGGACAAAGGCGCCGTGACGTTCGACTACGGCAACAATATTCGTGCGGCCGCGGTCAAGGCTGGTGTCGCCGACGCTTTCGATATCAAGGGGTTCATCCCGCTCTTCATCCGTCCGCTGTTCTGCTCGGGTCAAGGCCCGTTTCGTTGGGCGGCGCTGTCGGGCAACCCCGAGGACATTCGGAAAACCGACCGCGCCATCCTTGAGTTGTTTCCGGAGAGGACCGCGTTGCGGCGATGGATCGAGCTGGCCGGAGAGCAGGTGCAGTTCCAAGGACTACCCTGCCGGATCTGTTGGCTTGGCTACGGCGAGCGTGACAAAGCGGGTCTGCGGTTCAACGAGATGGTCCGCAGCGGCGAGCTCGAGGGTCCGATCGTGATTGGTCGCGATCATCTGGACTGCGGCAGCGTGGCGTCTCCCAACCGAGAGACCGAGGACATGAAAGACGGGTCCGACGCTATTGCGGACTGGCCCGTGCTCAATGCGTTGCTCAACACGGCGGCGGGGGCGACGTGGGCTTCGGTGCACCATGGCGGCGGGGTGGGCATTGGCTACTCGCTGCACTCCGGGATGGTGGTTGTCGCCGACGGCACCGATGATGCCGCGCGTCGACTCGCACGCGTTTTAGTGACCGACCCCGGGATGGGCGTGGTGCGACATGTCGACGCGGGTTATGAGGACGCAACTGCGTTCGCCAACTCGGCGGGCGTGCGTATTCCCGGGAGGACGACCCTTCGCGGCGACTGAGTGATCTTTGCACTTGCTGCGGC
>JAESSZ010000679.1 GCA_016763875.1 Nannocystaceae bacterium | reverse complement strand
GGCGGGCTGCGTCATCACCACCGCCGATGATGCACCCGCCGACACCGACACCGACACCGATGACGGTGCCACGTCCGGTGACACGCAAGACCAGGACTCCGAGGGCGACAGCGCAGACGATACCGGGTCAGACACCGACAACTCGATGTGTCCGACCCCACCGACGGGGGACGAAGCGCCCGAAATGCTCGACTGCGGGTCCTTCGGCGAAGCTCGGCTACTGAGCAACGATCCCTCGCGGCCGGTCGACTACGTCGTCGTCTGCACGGAGCTGGTCATGGGAGCGCTGACCATCGAAGCCGGCACAGTCATCGAGTTCGCGGATGACGCAGGCCTGGACATCCGCGGGGAGGGGTCCGTCGTGGCCGTGGGTGACGAATGCGATCCGGTGGTCCTGCGGAGCGTCGCGGGCTCGTCCGGTGCCTGGCGTGGGGTGCATGTCTCGTCCGCGGCGCAGGAGAACACACTCGAGTGGGTCGAGATCCACGACGCTGGCGGTGGCGCATTCTCCGGCAACGGCGAACTCGGTGGTCTCATCCTCGAACCCAATGCCGCGCTGGCCGTGCGAGACTCCACCATCGTGGGCAGCGCGGCGTTTGGCTTCCACGGGGTTCGGGGCCCGGCAACGTTGGTCTGGGAGCGCAACACGATCATGGGAAGTGCGCAGCCGGCCGCTCACGTTGCAGGTTTGCTGGTCCATACGTTGGACAGCGAGTCTGACTTCACGGGCAATCCCGGTGGCGATTACGTTGAAGTGCAGGGCCAGGCGCTCGACGCAGAAGTCACCTGGCGTGCCCTGAACGTTCCCTACCGGGTTCTGGCCGACACCTCTGTGAGGAGTACTTCCGGACTGACCCTCGATGCAGGCGTCGAGATTCATTTCGAGAGCAATGCAGCGATCTACGCGGACCCTGGCTACCTGGACGTGGGCGGTACGGTGGAGCAGCCGGTCCTGCTCATCGGTGCCGAGAGCAGCCCAGGCGCATGGCGCGGGGTGCTTTTCGACAATGACTCGGACAACAATCGTCTCTCGCACACCGAGATTCGCGATGGCGGCGGTGGCTCGTTCAACAGCAACGGGGACCTTGGCGCGGTTGTGCTGTGGGCTGACACGGCACTGACGCTGTCAGAAAGTACGATCTCCGGCAGCGCCGCGTATGGTCTCAACGCCAACTACGGCGGTTCGTCCCTGACGCTCGAAGGCAACAATATCTTGACCGGCAATGCAGGCGGACCCGTCTTGGTCGGGGCCTACCTCGCGGAGGCCATGGATCCTGCGACAGACTTCACCGGCAATCCGGGAGGAGATGTCATTCAGGTGTGGACTGGGACGGGCAACGTCGGACCCGGGACCCACACTTGGCGGGCTCTTGCAGTGCCCTACCGGGTTGGGATCCGCGACGATATTGAGGACCAGTTTCGCAATGTCGCGGTGCGTGATGACCAGTCCCTTACGCTCGAAGCTGGCGTCATCGTGTTGATGGAGCAGGACACTGGCTTCTGGATCGACGGTGGTTCGTTTGCGGTCAATGGTACCGAGAACAACCCCGTGACGTTGCGCGGCGTAGAAGAGACTCCGGGCTATTGGAGAGGCTTGTACTTCAACGACCCGGGCTCGCCGCACAAAGACAATGCGACGCACAGCATCGACTACGCCGACATCGCACACGCCGGAGGCGCGCCGTTCAACAGCAATGGCGACTTGGGGACAGTCATCGTTTGGGCGGGAACCGAAGCGTCGATCACCAACTCAACTCTGCATGACAACGCGGCGGCCTGCGTGATCAATCTGCCCTACACACAGACCACGCTCGTCGAAGAAGGGAACACCTTTAGCAGTAACGCTGGCGCTCCTGTCTGCGACGAAAGCTGACCTTCGTGGCGGCTGGCGGCTGCCTCCACCCGAGGCAGTCGCACTTACGCGTCAAACGACGCTATGTCCTCGCGTTCCCCGTCCTGGGATTCCGCGGAGGGCACGTTCGCCCGAACCGACTGCATCCAGTCGTCGAAGTTGCCGAGTGTCGACTCGAGCAGCGCTGTCGATTGCGCGAGCGCCTCGACTTCGTCGCGCAGAAGATCACGACCGCGTCGAAGGCGGCTACGCGCGGTGCCATGGGGAACATCGAGGACTTTCGCGATGTCGAGGCTGCGCATGTCCTCCCAGTAAAACAGCTCCAGAGCGACCTGGAGATCCAGAGGGAGTCGCCGCAGCGCGCGGAGCAGCAACCGTTGCTCCTCCTTGTCGGCCGCCAGTTGTGAAGGAGACGCCTCGAGTGCAGCGATCCTGTCGCTTTGGTAGTCTGTTTCGCGTTGTTTCCGTTGCCACCGGTCTCGGTGTTTGAGCAGTTGCTTTCGCGCGACGCCGAACATGTAGGTTCGAAACGCGACCTCGAATCGCTCTCGACCTCGCAGGCATCCGAGGAACGTCTCCTGGATCAGGTCGTCCGCCTCGTCCGCGCCGACCTTGTTGCAGAAGAACCGGTGCACGGACTTGTAGTGCCGAGCGAACAACGCCTCGCCCGCTGCCACATCGCCGCTTCGCCACGCTTGGAGTAGCTCAGAGTCTGAGTTCTTCTCCATCGCTCGCGCATGTTACCGCCGTGAAGGAACCTACGCCCCCAGATATCGCCGACCCTCTCGACTTCGATCGCCGGAGAAGCAAGGTCGCCAACCGGCTGTTTGGAGGTCGCGCGCCGAACGCAGCGACGATAGGCCGTTACACCGTGCTTCGCCGGCTCGGGTCTGGCGGTATGGCCGTTGTGTACGCCGCCTACGACGAGTCGCTGGACCGCCGAGTCGCGCTCAAACTGCTGCTCGGGGCGCCGTCGTCAGAGCGTGACAATCGGGAGACGCGGCTCAAGCGTGAGGCGAAGGCTATGGCGCGCCTCTCCCATCCGAACGTCGCCAGCGTCTATGAGATCGGTTCGCACGAGACCGACGCTGGGCACACGATGACGTTCATTGCGATGGAGTTCGTGGACGGTGAAAATCTACGCCGTTGGTTCGTTGCCGACCACAGTACCCACGACGCACTGGGTCTGCTGCTGCGCGCAGGAGAAGGGCTGGCCGCAGCCCACGCGGCGGGACTCGTGCATCGCGACTTCAAGCCCGAAAACGTGATGATCGGCAGTGACGGTGCAGTCAAGGTCGTCGACTTCGGCGTTGCGGCGTGGACCGAGGGTCATGCGGCTCAAACATCCTCCGAAGATGTTCTGAGCACGACGAGCGACGCTACCCTAACGGCTTCGGGCCAAAACCCGGGCACGCCCGCATACATGGCGCCCGAACAGCTCGCGGGTGATCCCGCGAACGCTCGCTCGGACCAGTTTGCCTACTGCACCACTGCCTACGAGGTGCTGACCGGGCAACGTCCCTTCGGGGCCAAGACCGTCGCCGAACTCGTCACGGCGATTCGAGATGAGACCCCGCCCAACGCTGCCGAGCTTCCACGGCACGTGTACACCGCGCTGCTCCGCGGTCTTGCCCACGATCCGGCGCAGCGATTTGCGTCGATGAGCGCACTACTTCAGGCGATGAGTTTCGACGCCAAGCGACGCTGGCGCAGGGTAGGGGTCGGCGTTGTGGTCTTGGCGGCTGTCGGCGGAGGGGGCTTTGTATCCGCGCAACTGGGCCGAGTCGCTCCCTGCGAGGACGGCGCGCGCCGCGTCGCTTCGGTGTGGACGGCGGAGCGTCAGAAGACAATTGCGGTCGCGTTCGAGCAAACCGGCCTTCCATTTGCCAGCGCTGCCTGGGCTCAGACACAGACCTCGCTCGGGCGATGGGCTGCGGACTGGGGCTCGATGCGGGACCAGGCGTGCGAAGCGACGCGTGTTCACGCAACGCAGTCGGTGGACATTCTCGATCGACGGATCGTGTGCCTGGACAGAGCATGGGCCGGGTTCACCGCGATCCTCGACACGCTCGAGCAGGCTGATGCCGCTAGCGTCTCGGAAGCCTCGGCGGTCGCAGACACACCAGCCCGGCTCGCTTCCTGCGCCGATGTTCTTGCACTACTGGAGTCTGTACCGCTCCCGCAGAGCCCCGATGTGCGGGCCGAAGTTTCGGAAGTCCAGGCGCGCATTGCCAGCCTGACCGCCGCCCACAGACTGGGGCGGTTGCGAGGCGTGCTGGCGGAGGCCGACGCGTTGCTGCTCCGGGCCGAGCAAACGACGCATGCGCCGACCATCGCGCGTGCGCACCGGATCGTTGGTTTTGCCAACCGCTCCGCGGGCAACGAGCGCGCGAGTGTTGGTGCACTCAAGCAGGGCCTTTCTGAAGCGCAAGCCGCGGGTGACCCGGAGTTGTTTGCCGATCTGAGCATCACCCTGGCGGGGCTACTCTCGAGCGGACAAGACGCCCACGACGTCGCATTGGACTATCTGGCGTTGGCCGACGGCGCGCTTCGCAAGCTGGGAGACCCGCCGGATCTCCGCGGCGTTTGGCACAACCAGCGCGGCACGGTCCTGCGAAACGCGGGCCGCTATGCGGACGCCGTTGCGTCGGTGGAGGCCAGTCTCGAACTCGCGGAGCGTGCGGGCTCTGACGCCAGCGAGGCTGCACACGCTCGCTCCACACTCGGAATCCTCGCGAAGGACCTCGGACGGCCGGAGGACGGGCTCGCCATGCTGGAGCGCGCGCAAGTGCTCTTGGCGACCGAGTACGGTGTCTCTCATCCCAAGGCCTGTCGTGGGCTGAACAGGATCGCCAGTGTCTTGATCAATTTACGACGCTGGGACGAAGCCAGCGCCCAGATCCAAACCTGCATTGCGTGTTTCGAGCGTGCGTTGGGCGAGACACATGTTGACCTCGCGCCTGCCCTGGGAAACTACGCTGCGATCTTGTTTGCCCAGGGCGAGGTTGAACAGGCGCAGCTACTTTTCGAGCGAGAGATAGCTGTGGTCCAGGCGCAGCGGGGGCCGGGCAGCGCGGCCGAAGCCGAGGCTCTCGCTGGACTCGCTCGTATTCACCGCAGGCGGCGGGAGTTCGACAGGGCGTACGACGTTGTCAGTCGC
Organism: Nannocystaceae bacterium; assembly: GCA_016763875.1. Lineage (GTDB taxonomy): Bacteria > Myxococcota_A > Polyangia > Nannocystales > Nannocystaceae > JAESSZ01. Next base: position 252 of record JAESSZ010000679.1, on the reverse strand, counting down.
GCGATCGAGATCACTATCGAACGCCGCGGTCCCTACACGCGGCCGCTGCTGTTCCACTACTACTTCCGGGCCTCGGTGGCCCTGGCCTTACGGCGACTTCAAGAAGCACAGAATGACATCGAGCGGTTTGTTGCCGTCTTGAACCAGATCGAAGCGGGCGGCGATGGTGTGCCTTCGGCGGTGCATCCCATGCGTCCAGGGGTCGACGTGCTGCGCGGGCGTGTCTTGGCTGCGCGCGGAGATAAACAAGGG
>JAESSZ010000678.1 GCA_016763875.1 Nannocystaceae bacterium | reverse complement strand
TGACCATTGCCCTTGAGTTCACCACTGGGGACCGTGTCGGTGAACGTCGGGCAAAAGGCAAAACCTTGGCGCTTACCACACGCCTTGTCTGCGGCGTCGGAGATCGGGGTGGGCTCGACGATCCGAACCGCGCCGGGATTGGTGAAGTCGCGCTGCACGCTTATCCCCGCGTCCGGGATAATGCACGCCACGCTCAGCGTCACCGTGGCGGACGCCACAGCGCAGCGAGTCCATCGACCCCAGGCGTCCCCGTTGCTCCGCACCACGGTCAGCCTCCCGCTTCTTTTTCCACCTTCTCGAGATGGCGGAAGATCGTACGCGGATCAACCCCGAGGTCACGCGCAGTTTTCGTTCGGTTACCACCGTTGAGCGCGAGCACGCGGTTGATATACGCGCGCTGCCACTGTTCGCGAGCCTCGGCCAAGCTGAGAACCTCGTCTTCGCCACCAGACACGGGCCCCTCGGGCCCTTCGAGGTCAAGGTCCTTGGCCCCGATCTGTGGTCCGTCGGCGAGCACCAGCGCTTTTTTGATGTGGTTCTCTAACTGGCGGATGTTGCCCGGCCACGAGAACCGCATCATCGCGTTGATCGCCGAGTTGGACAGTGCTCGGGTCGGGTCGACGTCGCGCCCGTATTCCTTGGCGTAGCGCCCAATCAGGTAACGAGCGATCAGGAGGATGTCGTCCCCACGATCGCGCAGGGGAGGAAGTTCTACGCCGATCACGTTGAGGCGGAAGTAGAGGTCCTCCCGGAATCGGCCGGCCTTGACCTCTTCGACCAGCTCACGGTTGGTTGCCGCGACCACGCGGGCATCAATCACCGTGGTCTTGGCTTCGCCGACGCGCTGGATCTGTTTTTCTTGCAGCACGCGCAGCAACTTGACCTGCAACTGCAGCGGGAGTTCACCGATCTCGTCCAAGAAGATAGTGCCCTTATCGGCCGCCATGAACTTGCCGATTTGGGTCGCGATAGCCCCAGTGAACGCGCCCTTGATGTGGCCAAAGAGTTCCGACTCGATCAAGTTCTCGGGAATCGCACCGCAGTTGACGGTGATGAAGGGGCCCTGAGCACGTGGAGAACGGTCATGAATCTCGCGCGCGATGAGTTCTTTGCCGGTCCCGGTCTCACCGTTGATAAGCACGGTGATGTCGGTGCTGGCCACCTTCTCGACCCGTTGAAACACTTCGATCATCTGCGGGCAGGCGCCGATGATCTGGCCGAACTTGACGCTCTCGAGCCGTTGCGCCAACTGGGCGCTCTCGGTGCGAAGGGACCCGACCAGCTGTGCATTCTTGACGAACAGCGCGGCTTGGGCGGCAAAGACCTTGAGAGCCTCGAGTTGCTCCACGCGGAACAGATCGCGAACGTCATTGTTGCCGACGTAGATAAGCCCCAGCAACTCGCCCCGAACCAACAGCGGCACGCACATCACGCTCGAGAGTTTGAGCGCCATCACCGACAGCGAGTTCTGGAAACGATCGTCGGCGTACCCGTCGCTGATGATCTGCGCCTCCTTGGTACGGATGACCTCGCGAATAATGTTGTCGGACAGCAGCTCCGCGGGATCCTCAACCGAGCGGCGCTCGACGTTGCGGGCGACGCGAATCTCGTATTCGCCATCGTCTCCAGACAGGACCAGGAAGCCCTTGCTCGCTCGACTCATCGCCACCACTTGGTCGATGAGTTCTTCGAGCAGACCTTCGAGGTCGGCGGGCTTGGCGAGCAGCTCCGAGAAGGTCTGCAATTGCTGTACCGCGGTGAGCGATTCCGCGGGGTCTGAGGTCCCTTTTGCCCTCGGCTGCGGCGGCTCCGGTGCGGCGTCGACCGCCGAAAACACGAGTTCGTGCCCGCCGATCGACACGACGTCGCCATGCTGCAACTCATGGTTGCGGGTTTTCTTGCCGCGCAGAAAAAACGGCGTGCTGCGCTGTGCGGCCTCAAGCTTGTAGCGGCCCGGCTCATGCGACAGCGTGCAATGCGTTGCCGCGACATCCGGCCCCTCGAGCACGAGGTGGCACTCCGAGGACGAGCCGATCGCCGACAGGCGCCGGTTGATGACGTAGTGGTGGGAGGACCCGTCCGGCGCGGTGTACTGCAGATACGGCATAACGAAGTGCGGGTGAGTAGGGCGGGGCTGCGCCCCATTCGACCGACGCAAGGGGAGACTAGCAGGCGATCAAAACTGGATCGAGACGCCTAGGCTGGCGCCATTGCGATGCCCACCCGCGGTGGGGCGCACGGTCGCCCGAGCTTTTTTCTTGATCGGCCGCGGGCGCGCTCGGCGGCCACCGGGCGGCCCGTCGGCTTCGAGAGTCCTCCGTGGCACGCGGCGGACCTCGACCGTCTCGACCGCCTGGAAGCGAATCTGTGCCAAGACGATGTCCAACGCAAGCGTGCCAAAGAAGAACCAGCCCATCGCCTCTTCGCCCTTACGGCGCGCCTGGATCTTGTCGAGGTCGTCGTTGACGCACACCAGTGATCCGCGTTGAAAGTTGCGCCTACGTCGGCATCCATCACGGATCACGCGATACAGCAGCAGACTCATGCCCGCGATCCCAAACGCGACCTCCGCCGACAGAAACGTCGCACCGAGCGCGCGGTCGCCATTGTAGAAGTGACCAGCACCGAAGGGGATCGCCGCGAAGATACGGCTGCGTGCCACACGATCTCGAACTTCGATCAGCTGCTCGGCGTGCGCCTTTTCCAGGGCCTCATGCTCCCGCAGCAGCTTCTTGTAGGCATGTTGTTCGTTCTTGACGTCCGCGCGGCACGCCATCAGGTCCGCCTGGCAGCGATCGGTTTCGTCGCGACTGCGCTCGCCCGAGACCTCGATATAAAGGTCGAACAGCGCCTTGGTGTAGATATCGGGCGGCATCCGCCATGAGGGGTCGGCGTCCATCTGGCGGCCCAGATACGCGGACGCCAGCAGGCGGCGTTCCGTCAGCTCCAGCGACGTATCGCTGAGCGTAGCGTCGGCGATCAAGAGCAGAACTTGGGTTCGGACGTGCGGTTCGTCGAAGGCGTCGGGATCGTCCGCGAGATGCTCAAGCAGGCCGCGAACCTTGCCCCAGTCCCCCTGCGCCCAGGCCTCCGATGCAGCAGCGACAGCATCGACGTTGTGCGGGGCAACGCCCGAACTTTCTGTGGAGGCGTCTATGGGCGCATCTATTATGGGCGCATCTATGGAGGCGTCGCCCGACTGCAGCTCGCCCTCCTGCTCCGGGCCGGGGTCCGGCGTCGGGGCGGCCGCAAGAGCACCGTGAGGCCAGCAAAGGCCCACCACCAACACACAGGACAACAAAGCACGCACGGATGCGCGCAGACCTTAGCCCAAGTGGCGCCTTGGTCGAAGGCCTGGCGCGGAAAACGAGTTCGACTACCTTGGGGGGCCCTACAGCCCCACCTCGCTCACTTGCCTCGGAGTGAGATCTTGGCGTGGATCGTGTTGGGCCCGGGGTACACCGTCTTGGTGATCGTCAGGTCCTGGTAGTCCATGTGCTGGAACGTCAGCGTGATTGCCCGCCCGTTGACGTCGCGCATGGGAACCGGGGGGAACCGCCGCACGGTCTGATTTTTCCCCTGCAGTCGCTGCCCACAGCCGGAGATGCACCGGACCGACATTTCCAATGGCACGCCCTCGAACTTGATCACCGCCGGTTTGGGGCCCACCACGATCGTGACTGGACACTGCTCGGGCAGGACCCGACGGCGTGCGAAGTAGCGGATGTGGTCAACGCGAACGTCGAGTCCTTGGGCCGGGACGGCGAGTTCGACTTTGGTGCCGACCAACGCCACTTTCTTGCCGCCGGCCAGCACCGTGAGGCCATCGACTTGCGAGGCTGGCACCCCCTTGAGCGACAGCGTGCATCCCGTTGGCGCCGGAACCTTCTCCGGTTTCGGCCGTCGGATCGGCCGCCCGCCGCCCGTGGTCGGCTTGGCGGCAACGGCGTCGGCTGGCAGTCCAGACTCAGCCCCGCCTGAGCCGGTTGCCGCAAGCGCCTCATCACTGGCGATCGACATGCCTGCAAACTGTGTATCCCCATCCGCGGCGCCGTCGGTGGCGTCGTCCGGCCCGCCGCCTCGTCAGTCGCGGCGCTGCCATCGGCGAGCGCCGCATCGTCTTTGCTGACATACGCCCCACCGGACCCGGACTCGCGAGGCGCGATGCCTCCGGGAGGCATGAGCATGTACCCGGCCCCGACCAGCCCTGCCAACGCCAAACTTGCGGCCCCGAGCAGCAACTCTCGCGATCGTCGCTCGCGGGCTTTGAACCGCGCGAGCATCGACTTGGCCCCGCCGTGTTCTGGCTCAAGTTCCAGAACGCGGCCCAGGAGGCGAATCGCACGTGCGGTGCTTCCGGCGGCGCCCGCCTTGTCCGCCTGCTTGAGCAGGGCGGTGCACACCCGGATATCGAGTGCGTCAAGATACTCTTCGGGCTCGTGGAAATAGCTGCACAGCTCGCTGGTGGTGGGCTCCAGTCCCATCTCGGCCAGGTACTCCTCGAGCTCCTTCGCGAACGTTTCCACGCTTTGGTAACGATCGTCGGGATTGAGGGCGAGCGCGCGATCAATGATCGCCTCGAAGTCGCGGTCAATAAGCGGGCTGATGCTCGATGCCGGTGGGTACACGCCGTCGGCGATGCGGGTGAGCACCTCGTGCGGGTTGCGTCCGTTGAAGGGGAGCTGATTGGTGGCGAGCTGGTACAGCAGGATCCCGAGGGAGAACAGGTCGGTGCGCGCATCGAGTGGTCGCCCGGAGATCAGCTCCGGTGCCATGTACGCAGGACTACCGATCAGCTGCCCCGTGAGGGTCAGTTTGTTGTTGTCGATGATCTGCGCGATCCCGAAGTCCATCAACTTGATGTTGCCGTCCTCCATCCGGATCATCACGTTTTCCGGTTTGATATCGCGATGCACGATCGCGCTATTGTGGGCGTGGCAAAGCGCCTGACACAGCCGGTGGATAATCATGGCCGCGACGACGGGGCGCGGCTGTAGGTCACGTTCGATCCATTCCCGCAGCGTGGGTCCGTGGATGAACTCGGTGACGATGTAACTCTCTTCGGCGTCAACGCCGGAGTAGTCGAAGATCTCGAGAATGTTTTCGTGGCGCAGTTTGGCGACCGCGATCGCCTCGCGTTGCAGCCGAAGCCTCGACTCCTTGCGATCGGCGAGATGGGGGTGCAGCACCTTCACTGCAACTTCGCGATCGAGCACACGATCACGCCCGCGATAGACGACAGCCATGCCCCCGTGGCCGACCTCCTCAAGAATCTCGTACTTGTCGAGCGTGGTGCCCGTTAGGTTCGCCACTGCCCGGGGTCTCCTTTGCCTTGGCGAACGTGTCCGGCGCCTCGCGTGCTGGGCGGCCGATGTCGTACGCGAACTTCACATGCCTTGTGGTTCATTGAGGCTCACCGCGTCCATGACTCGTGGTCGCAAGCAAAGAGAGGTAAAGGTGGGATTGGAGTCTAACCCGGGGGCAGTCCGGCGGAAATCGGAAGCCAGGACCACCACGCAAACGCGCGTTCCGTCCCTGCCTGCGGGTGGTGCGAGCGGCGTGACTGACGACGCGGTGACGCGGCTTCAGTCCGGTGAAGTGTGGTAAGCGTCGGCGCCCCGATGACGCCCGAGCCTCCCGCAGGACCCTTTGTACCTCGCCCCGCCGAGGGCTTGAGCTACCCCAACGTCGTCGCGATGTTCCGCGCCCGCGTCGGTCGCTCGGCCCAACAGCCGGCGCTGCGGCACAAGCGGGCAGGGGCCTGGCGGACCCTGTCGTGGCAGCAATGGCTGGAAGA
>JAESSZ010000677.1 GCA_016763875.1 Nannocystaceae bacterium | reverse complement strand
TCGCGGCTCGACGCGCACTCGGTTTGCCGCCCGAGATCCGCCGACAGACAATACCGACGGCACTCGCCCGACTGCTTCACCAGGGTAGCTACCCGGGCCGACTGTGCGCGCTCGCCCCCGACGCTGTGGGCGTGCTGGGCGACGATGCCGACCCGAGCGTGCCGCTAGACGCAGGCGCGCTCACCCGCGAGTTGCTGCAGGCAATGCGCGACACCGACCCCGACGAGGCGATCGGGCACCTGCGAACGCGTGAGTACCTACGGATCGCCCGCCGAGAGGTGGCGTCCGCCCCCCTGGAACGGGTGGGTGCCGACCTCTCCGCCTTGGTCGCGGCATGCGTGCAAGCGCTGCTTGAGCACGCAGGGGTCGCGGATCAAGTGGCCGTGTTCGGCATGGGCAAGCTCGGAGGACACGAGCTCAATTTCTTGTCCGACATCGACCTGCTCCTGGTGCACAGCGACGAGCTTGGCGGCACAGAGCAGGAAGACCGAAGCGCGGTGATAGCCCTGCACACCACGCTGAGGACCCTCGTGCGGCGTCTCGAAGGCGTCGGCAAGTGGCGCCCTGTGTTCCGAGTCGACTTGAGACTCAGGCCGTTCGGGAGCCGCGGGCCGCTGTCGATGTCGGTCAGCGCCACCGAGGCCTACTACGAACGGCACGGGCGCCCCTGGGAGCGCCAGGCGTGGCTACGGGGGCGCCGTATTGCAGGCAGCGAGGCCCTGGGCGATGCGCTCGAACACCGACTTCGGCCGTTCATCTACCCGCGCTCGATCGATGCTTCGATCTTCGAGGAGGTCGCGCAATTGATGGCACGGGCGCGGCGGCAGGCCCCCGCGAACGCCGGGGTGCCCGGAGGGATCGACCTCAAGCTCGACGAAGGCGGGATCCGAACGGTGGAGTTCGCGGTGCAAGCGTTGCAACTCATGCACGCGGGGCGCAATCCCTCCCTGCGTAGCCCGAGTACGATGCGAACCCTCGACCGGTTGCTGGTGGCAGGGTTGATCTCGGACCGCGAGCACGGCGAACTCCTGGATGCGTACCGCTTCTTTCGCCGGGTCGAGCACCGCCTGCAACTGGCCGAGGGCGGTCAGACCCACACGATCCCCGCCGACGAAACGGCGCGACGACTGCTCGCGGCAAGGCTGGGGATCTCACCGGACCCAGGGCCGTCGACACAGGACTCGACCGATCCCCTACCCGCCTTCGATCGCCTCATGGCCTCCCATCGCGCCCGTGCCACCGCAATCGCGGCGACGATGAGCGGGGACAGCGACGTGGCTGTGGCGGCACCGATCACCGTGATCTTGGACAGCGGCGCTCCGGAGGCGCTGCGACGAGACGCCCTTGCGACGGTGGGTTTTCGCGATCCAGGAGAAGCCGAAGGTCTGCTGTCGCATCTGTTCGCGCGGGAGAATGCGGCCCTCAACGCGCGCGGCGCCGCCGGTCGTGGCGCCGCACGACTTCTCACCGCCTGCCTCGACAGCGCCGACCCCGATATGGCACTGGTCCGCTTTGCTCGTTTTTCGCGCGACCGCCCGGCGCACTACGGGGTGTGGCGTTCGTTTGCCGAGCCCGACTCACCCGGGTGGGACCTGCCGCGCCTGACCGCAGAGTTGTTCGGCACCAGCGAAGCGTTGTCGGCGGGCCTCATCGGGTTTCCCGTGGGTCGCGGTGCACTACCCGACGATACAATTGCGGTCCTGCGCGCCGCGGCCCGGCACCCCCTGGACGACACCAGCGCGTTGGGAGCCGCCATGGCCAGCGCACCGGACGACCCACGCGGGCTCGACGCGACGCTACTGCGATTCAAACACCAACAACTGGTGCGCATCGGGATCCACGACTTGGGACGTCGGCGAGACCCGCTGCAGATCGGACGCGCACTGGCGGATCTCGCCGATCGGGTGGTCCGCACGGTCATCCGAGATCTCGTGGCAGAGCCGTCACTACACGGCGGGCCGTGGTTTGATCTCGCAGTACTGGCGATCGGCAAGTACGGGGCGCAGGCAATGGACTACGGCTCGGACCTCGACCTCGTGTTCGTCTACGCACCCGCAAACAACCCCGCCGCCCAAGGCTCGGGCGCCGAGGTCGGCCCTGCGGCGACACGGTTTGCGCAACGGTTGATCCAACGGCTGTCCAACCGTGCGCTGGGCATCCGCTTGTACGAAATCGACACGCGGCTGCGCCCTTCGGGCCGCCAGGGACTGCTCGTCACCTCGCAAGCCGCGTTTGACCGCTACCACCGTCGCGCACTGCCCGTCTGGGAAAAACTGGCGATGTTGCGCATGCGTTCGGTGGCCGAAGTCAGCGTGGGTCCCCGCTACGTGTCCCCGGACCTCAGCCCGGAGTTTACCGCTGGCCCGGGGGTCACGGTCGCCGCGGCCGTCGCCGGGCAGCTCGCCGCACACGCAGAAGCCACCGTGGCTGCACACCTTTTTCCCGACGCACCGGCCGGGCCCAACGAGTCCGTCTCGCTTGCGGCGTTGGGTGCAGCGGTGGGCCAGCTCAAACGCCGGATCGAGGGAGAGCTCGCGCGAGAAGATCGGCAGCACATCAACGCCAAGACCGGGGCAGGCGGAAGCCTCGAACTCGAACTACTGGTGTCCGCGCTGCAGTTACGCCACGGGGGGGCGCACCGCTCGGTTCGGGCGCGCGGGATCGATGCCGCCATCGTCGCGCTCGGCGCGATGGGAGGGCTGCCGCAACCGGTCGCAGCAACGCTCCGAACAAACTACGGATTCCAGCGTCTGCTGCTCAATCGCCTGCGAATGATGCACTCGGGGGGCCATGCCGACCCCGACCGTTTCTCGGTGTACTCGCCACGATTGCCCACGCTTGCCCGGCGCATGGGGCTTCCCGACGCGGACGCGTTGCTCGTGCAGTACCGCAAGTGCCGAGCGACCGTACGGGATGCACTACGCGCTGCGCTCCCGGACAGTGGGCTCCCAAGTTTGGACTGACGGACCGGACGGAAGTCTCGCGCGCCACGAGATCGCGCGTTATTCGCGATGCCCACATGCGATCGGTGCACCTGCGAGGGCTCGATTCAGCACATACGCAACCGCCCTGCACACACGTCCTGGCACCGCGACGCCATCCATACCCACAGCGACCGCTGCCACCGGGGCGCGGTCCGTTCACTGCCCCTTGCCAGTGCCTCCGCCGCGAACTACCGTTCTGGCGAGCGGCCCGCCTCGTCGACGACCCGGTCGTTTTGACCGAAACTCACCCTGGCCCTCCCCCTGCGCTTAGCATGGGCTCGTCAGTCTCACCCGCCCAACCTATGGCCACAGCCCCGGCATCGACGGAACCGACACTGGGATTCCCGCCCAAAGGCTCCCTGAAGCGCTTCCCGTTTCCTCGGCTTTTGCGCGAGATCACGGGGAGCAAACTGACCGGGAGCCTCTATCTCCTTTCGACGCAGACCAAGAAGGTGGTCTTTTTCGAGAAGGGCCAGCCCGTGTTCGTGCGCAGCAACGTGCTCTCGGAGTGCCTGGGCCAGATCCTCGCGCACGAGGGTCTCATCACCCAAGAGCAGTGCGAGCAGACGCTGGAAGCGATTCGCCGCACGGGCAAGAAGCAGGGCGAGTTGCTGGTGGAGATGGGAATCCTCTCCGAAGGCAACCTGCGCTACGGCCTAGAAGCTCAACTGCGAGCCAAGCTCTTCGACATCTTCTCGTGGCGCGACGGTCGCTACCAGTTCAAGAGCGACACACCCGACGTGAAGTTCGGGATCAAACTCGAGACCTCGGCCGAAGGCGTGATCATCGAGGCGATCCAGGACCAGATCGACGAAGACCGGGCGCTGCAGCTGCTCGCCGATGTGCTCAATCGTTATCCGCTGTCGATGCCCGATACAACCCCGAGCGCCGAGTCGCTCAAGTTACTGCCAGAGGAGGGCCATTTTCTGGCGTGCCTGGACGGAAGCCGCTCGGTCAAAGACCTGCTGGCCTCCCCACCTCAACCCGCCGTACCTGCGCCCGCCGCCCTGCTCTTTGGACTCTCGCAGGCCGGGATCGTCGAGATGGCGACCGATGCCAAGCCCGGGCGCAGCAAGCCGGCCGTCCCCGATCTCTCACCCGGCTCTGCGTCGGACACGACGCTAGCCCCTGCGTTCGAACCCAGCGACGCGGTCACCGAATACGAGGACACACCGCTGCCCGGTCAGCTCCCCAAGTCCCCAGGACTGCTCGGCGACCACGAAGACGACTTCGCGGGTGTGGAGGACTCGGGGCTGCATTCGCGCCCCGCGATGTCCGAGGAACTCATCGTGGACAGCGACGGCGACATCGACGAGACGTTCGACGATTCGCTGATCGACCTCGAGTCGCAGATGGAACTCATCGATGCCAGCGACATCGAACTCGACGAGGACATCGAACTTGAGGACGGCATCGAACTCGAGGAAGACGACAGCACCGAGGAGGCCACCCCCGAGGCGACGCCAGAACCGGCGCTGGAGATCGACCCCGAAACCGACATGAGTTCGCTGACGGAGCCGGACCCCGAGCCCGAGCCCGAGCCGGAGCCCACGGTAGACGAGTTGGGCAACTGCTGCGAAGCAGACGACTCGCGCACGGGCTGCGAGAACGCTGAAGTGTCCGAGTGTGTGTGTGCCAAAGACAGCTGGTGCTGCGGCAACAACTGGGACGACACCTGCGTCGGCGAGGTCACCTCGCTCGACTGCGGCAGTTGCGGCGAATAATATCGCCCACCGAGACCTCGTGAGCGACTGAGCCCGCTCACGGGGTATACTTGCGCTCACACGTGTGAGGGCTCTGGAGCCTATTTCCATGACCAAGCAACAGGCGACACTCCGAATGTCCGGTTTTGTAGCGACCTCATTGGGGTTGTCGTTGACGCTGCTTGGCGCGCTGGGCTGCGGTGAGGACGACGAGCCCGCCAGCGATGACGCCGCCAGTTGCATGGGGGCCAAGTGCGACGCGCCCGATGGCGGGACCGCGGGCGAGGACAGTGGCGAGGCGTCCGGTGACAGCGAAGGGGAGGCCGAGTCGACCACGGGCGACGCGTTCCCGAGCGAGTTGCTCAAGATCTGCGAGCAACGCAAAGACGAAGCGTTCACCAAGGGTCGTTCGGCGTTTACGCCCGACCACTTGCGCTGGTCGTGTGCCGACGTCGTGGGGACGTTGGCGGAGGATCGTGGCCAGGAGTACTGCGAGTACTTCGTCGTGGTTCAGCGGCCTGATGCCGAGGAAGCGGACCTGCTCGGCCTACTTCAGGAACTTGCCCCATCGACGGAAGAGACCGACCAAGAACTCGAAGTCTCCCCGTCAAGTCTTGAGCTGACCGACGATGAAATCTACGCCCTTGAGGCGGACCCCACGGCCGAAGCAGGTCGCTGCGTGTTCACGTCGTGGAATGCGGACGTCGACCCCTGCGAGGGCAGTTGCAACGAGACCGACGAGGTCTACGGGATCCCCATTGTCGATGCGTCTGTCTTCCGCATGACCTTCGACGCCAACACCTACGAGGCCGCCGAAGCGCTGGTCGCCGATTGCATGGACTACATTCCAGGCGAGGGCGACCACGACGTTGCGAGCGACCCGTACCACGATGACTTCTATCGGGCGTGCGAGCTGAACTCGGTAATCAACGAGACGGAGTATCGCAAGTCCGACAACACAGTCTGTGCCGCATCGCTGCGCCTGGCGGAGTGTGGTTGTTACCTCAACCTGCGCGTCGAGCTCCCGGCCGGGGTGTCACAACAGGGGAAACTCGGCTTCCCGCTGGGCGGCTGGGAAGGCGCCGACATTTTGCCGGCCGGCTGTCGCTACGAACCCGTTGTCGCGGGCGCGAAGCAGTTGGTCACGTGCGAACTCACCGCCGCCGAGGTCATCGACAACGCCTCGGAACTCAAGAGTTACTGCGCCGAGAAGTACGCCCACGACGTGGTCGTGCATGTCCCCGTCCCGGCGGCGGCTGTGCGCTGCGATCCTGACGTCGAAAGCGAACCGTACGCTTCGAGTTGCGCCGAAGAGCCCTGGAACGTCGCCCCGTGACCTCCGCCCGCGCGACGGCCCAACACTTGGCCGGGAGTCCCGGGCAGTGTTGGTCGCGCCGGTCTTGGTCACACGGTGGGTTGTTACTGCTGACATTGTTGGCTGGGTGCGGTGGTTCTGATGCGACCCCGGATGGCGCGTGCGGGGGGGAAACGTGTGACGTCCCTGAGTCCAAGACCGCGTTGCTTGAGGCGCTGTCGGGACTTGGCGACCCGATGGCCGCGGTACTGCGCGGTGCTACCGACCAGGACGCGACGCTGTCGGGAGGCTGGCAGGCGGTACTGCAGGCGCTTGGTGAGGAAGTTGGGTGCGGACCAGAAACGGAGAGCAGCTTCGTGGTGCTGTCCAACCAAGAACTGCGGCCCAAGGGCATCCTCACCCGTTGTGTTGACTCGCCCGTGGACGCCAGTCGCTTCTTCATGATCTTCGAGCCGAGCGCGGCCGACGATGATCTCGATGCGGCGTTCCGCGTCGCTGCGTGGGACGAGGCCGCGGGCAAGTATCGGCGGTATCAAATGGTCCCCAGCGAAGACGGTGAGGCGCTATCGGTCGCGGTGGAACCGAGCTTTTGTGTTGGATGCCACGGGGGCACTGCGCAGCGCGAGGCGTGGACCCCCAACATGAACGAGATGACCGAGCCTTGGGCGCAATGGAACGCGGCGCCTGGGTTTTCCTCGTATCACTTCGATGAGTTCTTTCCGCCCGAAACACGCGGTCCGTTGTTTCAGGCCGTCGCAGACGAATCGCGTTTGGACTCGGCGTCGAACCTTGACCCGATTGTGCGCGCGGCGTTGTCCCGCGTGAGCACGGCCCGGGTGGCGGTTCGCGATGAGCCGGCGGACATTGATGTCGCATTGGACTTGTTGCGGCCGGTGTTCTGCGACGAGACCGTCAACTTCGTCTCAGAGATTCACGACAGCGGCGAACTCAACCTCGACGCCGTCATCGACCCCGGCTTGCGAGACCTGTACGCCGCCCTGGGGAGTTGGCCGTGGTCGTGGGTGACCGACAGCAACCTACGGATTGAGCCGGCCGGACCGGGACAAGCGGATCTTGCACTCTTGGCGGTGCGCGGGCACGCGGTCGTGGCTGCAGAGTCGGCCTTGCGAAGTCGCGGGATCTTGTCCGCGCGGCAGCTGTTGGCGGTGCGGGCGCTGGACTGGACGCACCCCTTTGCGTCTCAGTTGCGCTGTGGCCTGTTCGAAGCCGCCGAG
>JAESSZ010000676.1 GCA_016763875.1 Nannocystaceae bacterium | reverse complement strand
GAGAACGGAAGAGCGACTACAACCCCAAACGACGCCACAGCGATGCGTTCGCAGATCTGGTGCAGAGGATCACGGCGCCGCTCATCGCGGTTTCGTTCAACAACGAGGGCTATCAGGGCCGCGCCGAAATGGAGGCGGTGTTGGCACAACGCGGCGAGGTCTTTGTGGTGACCAAGGACTTCAAGCGCTACGTCGGCGCGCAGATCGGTGTCTACAATCCCGCGGGCGACAAGGTCGGTAACGTGAGCCACCTGCGCAATGAGGAGTACATCTACCTCGTTGCCACGCCCGAGCTACAGGAGCGGGTACCGGATGTGCTCAAACGCCTTGGGTCGTTAGCCGCCCGTGTCGACGATGAGTCGACGCCCCAACCTTCTGATCGTGTGGCGCTCTTGCTGACCGCGCTCGGTACGCTCGACCGAGCGACGCAGCGCGAGTTACAGCGGAGCTCGGGTCTGAGCGCGTACCAAACTCGCATGGCGCTCAGCAGCGCAGTGGCGCGCGGTTTGATCGCGGCTGACGGAAACCGACGCGGGAAGACCTACCGCATCGTCCCCGGCGCCGTTTAGTCTCCTCTACGCCACGGTAATGTCGTCGCATAGGTACACATCTTGGATCGTATTGAGGAGTTTGACGCCCTCGGCCAGCGGCCGCTGAAACGCTTTGCGGCCAGAGATCAACCCGCATCCGCCCGCGCGCTTCTTCACCACCGCGGTGAACGCCGCGTCGGCGAAGTCGTTGGACCCAGAAGCGCCGCCCGAGTTGATGAGGCCAATGCGACCCATGAAGCAGTTTGCTACCTGATAGCGGCAAAGGTCGATCGGGTGGTCCGTTGTCAGCTCGCTGTAGATCCGCTCGTCTAGTTTTCCGTAGGACGAGCCGCCAGTGTTGAGCGCCTTGAAGCCACCGTTCCGCTCGGGAAGCTTCTGCTTGATGATGTCGGCACCCAGCGTGACGCCGAGATGGTTGGCTTGGCCGGTAAGGTCAGCGGAGACGTGATGGTCCTGGCCGTCAACCTTGAACGCGGAGTTGCGTAGGTAACACCACAAAATCGTGGCCATGCCCAGCTCATGTGCTTGCTGGAACAGCGCACCGACTTGCTCGATCTGGCGGGTCGCATCGTCACTGCCGAAGTAGATCGTTGCGCCAACGGCGGTCGCGCCCATGTCCCACGCCTGCTTCATCGTTCCGTACACACGTTGCTCAAACGTGTTTGGGTACGTCAGCAGCTGGTTGTGGTTGAACTTCACCACAAAGGGAATTCGGTGCGCGTACTTGCGAGCCACCGATCCGAGCACGCCAAAGGTGCTCGCGACTGCGTTGCAGCCGCCTTCGATCGCGAGTTTCACGATGTTCTCCGGATCGAAGTAGTCCGGGTTCTTTGCGAAGGATGCGCCCGCCGAATGCTCGATGCCCTGGTCGACGGGAAGCATGGACAGGTAGCCGGTGCCGCCCAGTCGCCCGTGCCCGTACAACGCCTGCAGCGATCGCATGGTCTGCAAGTTACGGTTGGAGTCCCCGAACGCGGTGTCGACGTGCGTCGGCGATGGCACGTGCAGCCGGTCCTTGGAGATACCCGTGCACTTGTGTTCGAGGAGGAGGGCGGCCTTGTCGCCCAACAGCTTCTGGATCTCTGCGAACTCGGTCATCTTGGTTACCGACGAGGCTACCTCTTTGACTGTGCCCGCGCGAAGTGGCGGACGTGCCCGGCACGGGCGAAAAGTCGCATCGGGCCGGGCGGAACGTGGCTTGCTGTTTTATCGACTCTTGGGAAGGAAACGGTCGGCGTTGGATCGCACACGCGGCGGCGTGCGTGTTCCGACAGGCGTTGCGATCGCCGCTGCATCGCTCGCTGGGCGTAAACAACCGATCGGACGGTGCATGACCCACGACGCTTGTGCCGCATCCTCCCAGACGCGAGCCGGCTCGGCGTGTTTGCTTGTGAGGCCCACGCAGATCCCGTAGGAAGAGACGCGTTTTTGGAGCACCTCATGGCGGCGGGGTTCAGCAGAAAAAGTGCGTCCATCGGACGTTGGAAGGGAGACCGTCATGCGGTCGCGACCTCTCAGGTAGCGATGGCGGCGATGCTGCACCGCGTGCACGCCACGGTGTTCGTGGTCGAGCTCGACGGAGACATCGCTTTCGTCGAGGGTGGTCAGGCTTCGCTGGGGACCGACGACGGCGACGGACTGCCGTTGATCGCGATCGCACCGTCAGGCCCCGCCTCTCGTCTCGGCGATCCCTTGTTCGCCCAGTCGCACGGTCTGCGCTTGAACTACGTCGCGGGTGCGATGGCGGGTGGGATCGCATCCGTCGAACTCGTGGAGACCATGGCGCGCGGCGGCATGCTCAGGATGTACGGTGCCGCGGGCCTGGACCTGGCCACAGTTGAGGCGGCCTTGGTTCGGCTTTCGACGAACCTTCTGGACCGCCCGTGGGGCACCAATCTTATCCATAGCCCGTACGAGCCCGAGCTCGAGCGCGGGATTGCGGACCTGTATCTGCGTCGTGGGGTGCGGCGTATCTCGGCTTCTGCGTACCTCGATCTGACCCTGCCGCTGCTGCGCTATCGATTGCATGGGTTGCATCGTGCGGCCGACGGCACCGTGATCGCGCCCAACCGCGTGCTCGCGAAGATCTCTCGGGTTGAGGTGGCAGAGAAGTTCCTCAAGCCCGCACCCGAGCCGCTTCTGCGCGCGCTGGTCGAGGCAGGCGATCTCGATCCTGAGGCAGCAAGGCTCGCCGAGAACCTGCCCGTCGCTTCCGACCTCATTGTCGAGGCTGATTCTGGTGGGCACACCGACAACCGGCCCGCGCTGACGCTGCTGCCCACAATGATCGGCTTACGCGATCGCATCGCGATTGAGCAGGGGTACCTCGACCCGCCGCGCATTGGCGCTGCGGGAGGTATCGGCACCCCGCACGCAGCTGCGGCCGCGTTTGCGATGGGGGCCGCGTTTGTCGTGACCGGGACCGTCAATCAGGCGTGCCTGGAAGCGGGGACCTCCGACACCGTGCGGGCCATGCTCGCTGACGCGGGGCAAGCCGATGTCGCAATGGCACCGGCCGCGGACATGTTCGAGATGGGCGTCGAGCTGCAGGTCCTGCGACGAGGCACGCTGTTTCCCATGCGGGCGCGCAAACTGTGGGACCTGTACCGCGCCAATCCGTCGCTTGAGGCGATCGCCGACGACGAGCGTGGAAAACTGGAGCGCACCATTTTCCGGGCATCCACCGACGATATCTGGTCGCAAACCCGGGCATTCTGGGATGGTCGCGATCCCACTCAAGTCCAGCGCGCAGAGGCAGACCCCAAACACCGCATGGCGCTGTGCTTTCGCTGGTACCTCGGTCAAGCCTCTCGCTGGGCCAACGCTGGCATCGCTGACCGGAAACCCGACTATCAGATCTGGTGCGGGCCCGCGATTGGTGCCTTCAACGAGTGGACGCGCGATACGTTCCTCGAGGCCTGGCAAGACCGGCGCGCGGTCCCGGTAGCCCTCAATCTCATGCATGGCGCGGCGGTTCTTGGAAGAGCTGCGTCGTTACGTACCCAAGGGGTGGTGATCCCACCCGCTCTCATCGACACGCGGCCCCGGCCGATCGGTGAACTGGAGGAGTTCGCACTGTGAACGAAGACGCGATGAACTCGGCCCCGCTTGCGATCGTTGGGATTGGCTGCCTGTTCCCCAAGGCTGGGGATCTCGACTCGTACTGGGCAAACCTCCGGGATGGTGTCGACGCGATTACAGAAGTGCCTGCCAGCCACTGGAATCCCGAGGACTACTTCGATGCGGACCCTTCCACGCCAGACCACGTCTATGCGCGTCGCGGCGGTTTTCTTGATCCGGTGGACATCTCGCCGCTCGATCTCGGTATCGCCCCGCGCGACATCGAGGCGACAGACACCACGCAGCTGCTCTCGCTACACGTTGCCGCTGAGGCGCTGAAAGACGCGGGCTATGGCCCAGGCGGCAAGACTTTCGATCG
>JAESSZ010000675.1 GCA_016763875.1 Nannocystaceae bacterium | reverse complement strand
GCCGTTAGGACGGCGAAGGGTATTTCGAAGCGGCGCGTTCGTAAATCCAAAAAATGGAAGATCCGCATCCTTGGAGTGGCCCGGAACGGGAAAAAGGCGTCAAAACCGCGGCATGGGCTCCCAGCGACGGAGATCGCGCGACGCTGCGAGCCGGAGAAAAAACCGGGTCACACATTCACCCTGCAATGTTGACATTTTCATACAACGACGCCTAACCTGCGCACGAGCCCTATTGGCTCCTACACCGCGGAGAACCGCTGATAATGGCGAGCTCGGACAAGCGCAAACAAAGCCTCTACTTCCCCGAACAAATGCTTAAAGAGATCCAGGAAGAAGCCGCCCGGCAGGACCGGTCGCTTTCTTGGATTGTCCAAAAGGCATGGAAAATCGCGCGGAAAGAGATCATGAAATACCCGAGCGTCAACGAGATCGCGGATGACGCTCCCGATGACGAGCGCGGTAAACGCGAGTAGGTCGTTTCCTACCCGCTGCTACGCCGCTCGTGTCTCTATGTAGCGAGAGGTGCGGGTGGCCGGCGGAGCGCCGGACACGCTCCTGGGGGCGACATGCCCCAAGAGCACTCGATCTAAGATCGAGCCGCCGGCGTCTTACGGGCGGCGGTCGCGCGCCCGTAAGACAGATGGCGTGACTTTTCGTGACTGCGAGTTCCCACGACGCACCTGGCGAAGGGACCTCCGACCCAGCGCTGGACGAACCAGAGGGTCGGTCGGATCCGATGTTAGGGGATAGCGAATGTCGGGAGATCTTCGTCGACGCCTACGATGGTGCGTCGATCTTCGCGCAGATCTACGAGCCATCGCCCGCGACGGATCCCGATCCTGCCGCGGCGACGATCCTGATCCTCGATGGGATCGGATGCTCGGGCTGGGCCTTCCGGCGCATTATCCCCGCGCTGGCACAGCACCACCGCGTCGTGTTGATGCACTACCGTGGGCACGGCCGCTCCCCAAATCCGCCGCGCCCTTGGCATCTCGGCATCTCCGACTGTGCTGACGACGCAGCCGCGGTCATCGACCAGATCTGCTCGGATAAGATCCACTCGAGCAAGGTCATCTCGAACAAGGTCCACTCGAACAAGGTCATCGTGATCGGGTTCTCGATGGGATTTCAGGTGGCGCTGGAACTGTATCGGCGCCACCGCAGCAAGGTGGCTGCACTGATCTCGCTGGCTGGTCCCGCGGGACGCGTGCTTTCAACGTTCCAGGGCACGGGGGTCTTTGCCCAGGGTCTGCCGTTGTTGCGCGCTGCGATGCGCCACGCCCACGATCTGACGGAGCGGGTGTGGCGGAAAGTTCTGCCCTCGCAGTGGGTCTTGGACGTCGGGCTGGCAACGCAGATCAATGCGGGCCGGATCGACGCCGAGGACTTCACGTTCTATCTCAACCAAATGGCCGCGATGAACCCGGAGTTGTTCTTCGAGCTGCTGCAACATGCGGCGAGGCACTGCGCGGACGACCTGCTGCCGCGGGTGGACATCCCCACGATGGTGATGGCCGGGGCAAAAGACACGTTCGTCCCGCTGCCGACCATGCGACGCGTCGCCTTCGCCATTCCGCAGGCGCAGTGGATTGTGCTGGACGAGGCTAGCCACGCCCTTCCCGCGGAGTTTCCCGAGGAGGTCACCCGCAGGGTGCTCGCCTTCGTCGACGACTTGCCTGCGCCCGGCTGAACCAACCCGGTTGCAGTCACACGGGCCACAAAACGCCCCCGGACCTCGCCCAGATCCCGCCTGTGCGTGGCCGTGGCCTACTGTTGTGTGGCGGTGGGGCCACCGGTCGGGGTCGGGGCCGCCTCACCGTCATCGTGGACGTCGTCCAATTCCATGACGTGCCGAACGACGCGCTTGAGCGTGCTGTTTCGGTCGACGTTTTGGAACAGTTTGACGAGGTCGTCATGCACCTTGGAGTCGCTGATGAGCTTGCCCAGCGTGCCTTCACCCGCGTCGATACGAGCGGCGACATGCTTGACGCTCGTCGCCGTGTCCTTGAAGTCCGCCACGATGGACTCCACGTCGGCAACGATCTTGCCCTCTTCGTCGTAGATCAGTTTCGCCAGCAAACTCTTGTTGGCGGGGTTCTTGAGGTCAGCGATCGTCTCCCGAATGTCGGAGAAGGTCGCGGACACATCGTCGAGGACCGGGGAGACTTTGTCGTCGATCTTGACGAGGGTGCGGTTCATCTTGCCGACAAAAGCATCGATCCCGTGCGCGGTGT
This sequence comes from Nannocystaceae bacterium, assembly GCA_016763875.1. Lineage (GTDB taxonomy): Bacteria > Myxococcota_A > Polyangia > Nannocystales > Nannocystaceae > JAESSZ01. The sequence goes on along the minus strand of JAESSZ010000675.1, from coordinate 3,301 downwards.
CTCGTGCACTGCGCAGGGTCAAGCCGAAGTCCTTCTTCATCTCCGAGTCCGACAGCAGCGCGCCCGCGAGCCCCTCGCCAGCTGCGATCTGCCGGGTAATCTCTTCGACGTTTTCGAGCGTGCCTTTGACCGCGGCGATCGTGCGCTGGTCGTTGAGCTCCGAGAATAGCGACGAGACCCCCTGAAGTGCGGCGTCGACCTTGTCGGTCACACCATCAAAGCGATCTCGAAACAGGTTGATGTCCTCGATGAGCGACGGCGTCGACTGAATCCGTCGGTCATCGTCGTCCAGCGGCTCGCGCTGGCCGGGCGTGATGTTGACCAGCTGATCGCCCAAGACCCCGTTGGAGGCCACGGTCGCGTACGAGTCGGTGCGGATAAGGTCGAGTTTGTCCTCGAAGATCGTCATCTGCACCTCAACACGACGGTGCTCGATTGAGTAACGCGCGCACACCCCGTCCGGCCCTGCCCACGGCACACGTCGGGCGCGGCGACGAAACTCCTTGGTCACGCAAACCTCGTCCGATGCGCATCCGCTCTGGTCTGCACAGGCCGCGTGCTGTCCTTTAGAGGCGTACTCCTCCAGGTCGGCGCACCAGTTGTCGGGCGCACAGAACAGAAACGCGTCGCAGTCGTCGGTACGATTGCCACCGAACCGCCCCCGGTCCTCGGTCGCCGCCGTGCACGGGTAGCTGATGTTGACGAAGTTGATCGCGGTCACGTTGCCGATCTCGACGCCCGCCAACTGCACGGGGGGGCCGCGGCTCAGCCCCGTGATGGTGTTGAAGTGCGTGTTGATCGTGGTCTTGGACTCCCACGTACCGTCGTTCTGCCCGATGATGAACAACGAGGCGAACAGCAGCGCCGAGAGGGCCACCACAAACAAGCCCACCACGACGCGGACCCGTTGCTCGTTTCTACGCGACGCCATGGGGCCCCTCGCTCTTACCGTCGGCGATCCTGCCGTGAATGAAGTTGGCAACCTCGGGTGACGCCGAGTTCCACATCGCGTCTGGCGTGTCGACGAACGGGAACGCGCGCTCGTAGAGCATCGCAACGCGATCGGACACTTTGTAGGCCATAGGCATGTCGTGGGTGACCACCACCGAGGTGACCGACAACTCGCGCTGAAGTTTGACGATCATGTCACCAATTCGAGCAATGTTCTTGGGGTCGAGTCCAGTGGTGGGCTCGTCGTACAGAATAACCTCGGGCCGCATCGCAATCGAGCGCGCCAGCGCAACCCGCTTTTTCATCCCGCCAGAGAGGTTCGCGGGCATTGTATGGAGCAGCGAGGTCTCCAACCCCACCAGCTCAAGGCACTCCGCCGCCCGGTGTTCGATCTCGTCTTCGCGCATCGAGGTGTGCTCTCTGAGCGCATATCCGACATTATCCAGGACGTTCATGGAGTCGAACAGCGCGCCGCCTTGAAACACGTAGGCCACCGTACGCCTCACTTCGGTAAGGCCGCGGTCATCGAGATCGGGAACCTCGACCCCTTTGACCTGCACGCTCCCTGAATCGGGCCTCAACAGTCCGATCATCATCTTGAGGCAGACACTCTTGCCCTGCCCCGAGCCGCCGATGATCGTCAGCGTCTCTCCCGCTCGGACCGCGAGCGACATCGCGTCGTAGACCTTGAGCTGGCCGAAGGACTTGGCGACATCGCGGAACTCGATGACATGGGGCGCGGCGGCAACGACGGTGTCGGACACTTCGGTTTCCTGTCCCCGTCTCGCTAGAAGAAGGCCATCGTTAGGTAGAAGTCGGCGACGATGACGCAGATCGACGTCGCGACGACCGTCTCGGTGGTCGACACGCCGACCGCTTCGGTCCCGTGCTCGGTGTTGATGCCCTGGTAGCAGCCGATGACGCCGACCAGCAAACCGAAGACCGTCGCTTTGACGATGCTCGAGATGTAGTTGAGCGGGGCGAGTTCGTCGACGTACGTCTCGTAGAAGTAGCCGGCTGGCACATCGTATTGCCACTCACCGATCAGCATCCCGCCCAACAGCGCGATGACGTTGCCCCACGCGGTGAGCAACGGGAGGGAGCAGGCGGCGGCGACGACCCTTGGCCACACGAGTTTCTTGATCGGGTCGGCGCCCAAGGCCGCGACCGCGTCGATCTGCTCGGTGACCTTCATAGAGCCGAGTTCGGCCGCCATGCCCGCCGCCATCTTGGAGCCGACGGTCAACGCCAACATGGTCGGCACCAACTCCCCGACCAGCGCTATCGAGGTGACATCGCCCAGCGCCATCGTTGCGCCGAAATCGGCAAGCGCCCATCCGAACTGCCAAGCCAGGATCATGCCGATGAACAGCGACATGAACGTGCCGATCGGCAACGAACGCACGCCCATCTCGACCATCTGACGCGCGATGTCGTTGATGCCCCAAGGGCGACGTGGACCGACGACCGCCGCACGCAGCCCTAGGCGGGTCATCCCACCCATCCAATCCAGACCGCTTAGAACGATCTGGCCGAATCTAGCCAGCGCACGCATGCCTCACCGGGGTGGCGCGATCATGACACGCACTGCAATGGGCGACGAACACACCGGTCGCCCAAGTCTCACAAAGGGAAAGAAAAACCCGCGACAACCGCAGCAAACTGCGGTTGTCCTTGGGCAAACCGGTCCGGGTCGGCCGCGTAGCGGAGGTCGAACAAACACCCCGCACGTTTGACCACCCACAACTCAAGTTGCATCGGGACGCCATCCAGTTGGCCCGTCACCACGGTTCGCAACGCGGCACGATCCACCAACCGTTGGTCGGTCTGTGACAAGATCTTCCAGTCGGTCCAGTCGATCCGAAGGTGGTCGGTAAATTGAAGGAGGTTGCTGTCGCCTTGTTCGTCGCACTGGGCTCGGACCTCGATCACACCCCGGATCTCTGGGCGGATCCAGGCGACCTGCACGTCCTTCACCTTGCGTAGTGGACGCCACGCCTCGCCTGGCTGGCCAAAACTGAACGTCGCTTCCCTGCGGGCGCGCTTAGCCGGCAGTGAGTGGCGGTAGTAGGTGTCCCCAGCGCTACGCCAACCGCTGCAAGCGGCGGCAGAACTCAGTAGCGCGAGCACGAGGCCGCCGACGAGCGTCGTTCTTGATGCGGTTCGGCCAGCGCGTGACCGCGGAAGTTTGAGGGGCACCAGCGACGAGCAATACCAGTGAGGGGGCCAAACAAGAATAAGGAGGCGAAACGGAGCACCGCGTCCGCGGTGGGCTCGCGACGTCAGTCGCGGTGGCGCTCAGTTGGGATCCGTACCCCGCCGTATTGCCGTCGGTCCGAGCCACGACGCG
>JAESSZ010000674.1 GCA_016763875.1 Nannocystaceae bacterium | reverse complement strand
CACTGACGGTGGCGCAGCGACGGTAGCCTCGGATACGGATACGGATACGGATACCGACGCCAGCACCACCAGCGACCCCGGGACTGATACGGATACCGAGGGCAACGGCAGCACGACCGAAGGGCCGGGGACGAGTTCTGGCTCCGGCGACCCACCGCCGCCGCCGCCGAACTAGCTAGTCAGCGAGAGTCAGACAAACTGCGCAAGGGCTTGGCAACTCGCCCGGGACTGCGCGCGGGGGGCGGTGCCCGAGGGCGGACACCTCTGGGAGAATCGGCGGGACGTCACTGGCACGCGATGTGCTGGTGATAGCCGTGATGCTCTTCGGACGTCTCCCCAACGTTGTCGCCCTGGCCGCGGCGGTTGTCTTGGTCGCCTGCGGTGGCGCGGAGAAGTCCGGCACGCCGTGGAACAGCGTCGAGGGCGGGAACGACGAAGGAACAGGGGAGCTGACCGGGGCAGGCGAAAGCGACGACTTCGGTGGTGATGGAACCGGGGCGGCCAGTCTCACTGCTGCTGACGACGACCACAGTGGAGGCAATCCCGACGACGGCGGTCCAGGCGAGGAAGACGAACACGAAGGCGAAGACGACGGGCCCTCATCCGAGGGTGGCGGCGATGGCCATGCGGAGGGCGGCGGAGACGATGGCGGTCCTCCTCCGGCCGACTGTCCACAGAACTGCTACTGCGAGCCCATCGATCCCAACGCGGACGTGTCCGACATTGAGGCCGCGTTTTCCGGGGGCAACTGGGCGGAGTCCATGGTTGCCGTGCTCGACCGTCGGTGGCCCGCGGGAGCCGCTCTGTTCGTGGATCGGCAGGCCAACGACGCTTGGTTCGGTAACTTCACCGATACAAGCAGTTGGGGCGGCCTGATGGACTCGATGATGACCGAGGCGCACGAAGGCACGCACGGCTGGGACTACGATGACGCCCTGGGACAGTCGTACTTCGGGTACTGGATGCGCGAGGACCTCGTGTTCCAGCCGCCGAAGATCGAGGGATTTCCGCGTAGTGAGATCTACGGCATGGTCCAAGGTAGCGCGACGGATCTCTACAAAGACCTGTACCTGTCCGGCACGCAGGGAACCTACGCATGGTACGAGCTGCTGGACGAAGGCAACGCGTACATCAACGGCATGGCGGGCATCGGCGTGGTGGGCGAGTTTATCCCGTGGGGTACATCAGGCCGCGATGGCGCCGTTGCGTTCTTGTATTACGCCGAGCTGTACCTCAAGCGTGCACGGCTGAACTACCCGGAGTTGTACCAGGAGCTTCAGGACTCGGAGTACCGCGAGATGCTCAAGGTGCAGTGGCTCCGCACGCACTTCTTGATGATCTACGCGGCTGACCTCCACCCCGATCTCGGGATCCACGACGACGCGATTGAGCAGTTGCTGTACGCCAGCGAGAACCAGGTCGAGATCGAGATGCTCATCGGGCACGACCTCGACGCCAGCAACTGCTTACCGTGACCGGTCGGGCACGCAATGCGGGGGCCGCGGCTTAGTCGGCTTCGAAGCCCGCCGCTTTGTGTGCCCCATCGCAGAACGGCTTGTTCTTCGATGCACCGCAGCGACACAACGCCGCCCTGGTGCCCCGGAAGGCGACACGGCCACTGCTGTTGATGATCGAGAAGTTGCCCGACAGTAGCAGCGGCCCATTGGGAGCCTTGCCCACCTTCAGCGGCCCTCCGGTCGCAGTCGCGTCGTCTGCACTGGTACCGACCGCCCCGTAGTCCTTGAAGTCGGAGGCCTCGTGGCTGTTGTCGCAGAACGGTTTGTTCTTCGACTGACCGCACCTGCACAGTGCCGCGCGGAACTTCACGGACTCCATGTTGTCGGATGCCCCCGCGACATCCAACTCGCCGCGAATGTACAACGGACCCCGGCTGGCGACGACGACGGTGTTCTCGTCCGCGGCCGTCTCCAGGGGACCGCCGTCCTTACGGTCGTAACTCAGTGCGCCCGTGGGACAGCGATGGCAGACATCGACCGCGTTGCTTGCCTCGGTTTGGTCGGGATCACACCAGGGGGTGCGACCGCCGACGAAAAAGTCGCCTTCGGATCTGCCGCACTCGCCGACGTGAATGCAAAGGCGACGATCCCAGATGACGTCGAGTTGTTTGCCTGGATACTTGTGAAGGTCGGGTGAGTCGTTGCTCATGTGTGGTGTGATCCACCCGCATCCTCGCGCTGGGGAGCAAGACCGGCAAGTGCGGTGCGCCATGACGTTGGGAGGTGCCCCTGCGGTGAGGGATTCGGCGGTGCCTGGGGCTTGCTGTCGGGGCACTTCGCGGTGATGACGGGCAAGGGTGGCTGCAACTGTTGTCGCCACCATTGTCTAGAGTTTATGCCGCTGTTGGCCATGGACGTCGCACTCATTTCTTGAGCGTTTTCCGTATTGCATCGGAAATCGAAAGAGTGTGGGTGTCCAAACTCTCGAAAGCAGACGACGCACAATGGAAACATCATCATCACATGGTTCCGCGGGGCGGCGGGTCGTGCTGTTTGTATCGTCTCTCCTCGTTGCCACCGTCGTCTGTGTTGGTGTCTGTGCTGGCGGATGTGACGGCGCACCCAAAGCAGCTTGCTCGTCGGATGATGAATGTGGAACGACGGAGGAGGTTACTTCCGACACGTCCACGGGTGGCGCGGGTTGGTCCACATGGGTCGTTGTCGACGATGCGGATTCGAGTTCCGACGTCGCGGGAGATGCAAGCGGCGACGAGAGCTTTCTGAGTAGTGACGATGGTGCGCCCGAAACCGGTCTCGACGAACAGGCACCCGGATGCGACAGCGTTGGCTGCGTATGTCTGTTCGACGACGACTGTGCACGGGACCACTACTGCGTCGAAAACGCGTGCCAGATCCCGCTCCTTTGCGATGATGCCGACGAGCCAAACGGAGACCAGGGGACCGCCACATACCTCGGCGTCATCGACGACGACAGTGATCCCACGGAACTCGTCGGTGTTCTCGCGGGCACGAGCGACGAAGACTGGTACCGGTATCAGGCCGTCGATAGTTCATTCTTCTCCTCTGCCAGTCCAGTCGCGAATCTCGCTGGCGAGGGGCTTACCTATTGCGTCTACGTGCAATGCGCGACAGGTGCGCAGGACACCTCGCTGGAGTGTCCTGAGCACGCGACGAAATCCTATCTCCCGACGGGGGAGGTCGGGTGCTGCGCTGCCGCTGGAGACGAGCAAACGCTAGATCTCGACTGTGACGATTCTAGCTTCGATATCGACAATGCCACCGTGTATATGGTGGTTCTTGGCGGCGATCGTGAGCGGTGCGAGCCGTATACGTTGATGTACCACTTCTAACGTCGGAGCGATGAGTTCCGTTTTGCCCACAATGAGAGCGCCGATCCCGTGAAGAACGAACTACACAACACGATTGCCCTGCTAACCATTTTCGCTCCCTCAGTCTCGTTGGCGGGGTGTGCCGAGGACGCACTCCCGGATGCGTTCGTGGAGCCCGTGGCGGAGAGTGACGGTGGGCAGCAAGACCGAGGAACAACGGGTGCCCACGACTCGGATTCAGATCCGGAGCCCGGATCCGGTGGCGACACGGGCCCCGAGGAACCGCCCGAAGTCGATCTGTCGTGTGCCACGAGTGCGGACTGCAACGCGAACGAGGCGTGCATCAATAGTCTCTGCCAGATGCCCCGCTGCACTGACGGGCCCTACGAATCGCAACCGCCGCTCGGTCAGTCGATGGTGTTCTCCCACGACCACGAACTGTTGCTCGCGGGTGGGAGCATGGTGCGAGTGTACGACGGGGATCTGGCACCCTCGGACACCTGGAGTCTCGAAGGGGATTCGACGCGCGACATCGCGGCTGGCGCGTTCACGGGCATGCGTGAGCAGCAGCTGGCCACCGCGTTGGATGGGGGGGTCTTGGTCCGCAGCGACGAGGGCGACATCTGGTTGCCGCTGAGTTTTTCGCCCAACTCAGTTGCCGCGGGAGACGTCGACGCGGATGGTCGCGATGAACTGATCGCCATGGGCGCAGACGGTGAACTCGCGCTGTGCGAGGTCGAGGCCGGTGACTGCGAGACGTGGCACTTCGACAATACGGTCGGGCTCGACGTTACGGTGGGAGACTTCACGGGAAGCGGGAAGGCTCAGGTTGTCTTGTTGGTCGAGCACGACGGCGTTCGTGTCTTGCAGCCGTGGTCGCCCGCAGAACCGTTGCGGCCTCGCGACGGTACCCCGTTACCGGATTCGGTTGAACGTATCGACGCGGGGCGCCTCGATGGCGGACAGCCGGTCGACATCGCAAGTCTTGACACGTCCGGCGTCATCCGCGTGCATCGCTTCCATGACGATGCGTTCTACATCCGTAGCGAGCGAGCGGGGCCCGAGGACTCGCGGGACATTGCGGTCGCCGACCTCAACGCAGACAAGAGCGCCGCCTTGGTGGTGTTATCCGAAGGGCAGGTCCATCTGTACAACGCCGACGATCTCGTCCTGACCCTCGAAGAGACATTCGACGTTGCTGGCGCATCTCAGTGGATCTCTGGCGGCGACCTCGACGGGGATTCGGTCATGGCGATGCTTGTCGGGCCACTGGGAGTCCTGGTTCCCGGACGCCTCACGCCCGTGATCGTCGGACACTTCCCACCCTATGACGCGGTCCACAGCACTGGGACCTCCAGCATGCTGATCGGCGATGGGAGTACCGCAAGCAACAGTCTCGACTTCACGATCTCCACGGGTACATCGGTCAGCGTTGGCGTGACCGTCTCGAGCCCTGGCGCTCAGAACGGGCTTCCCATTCCGAGTGTGAGTGCGAGCGTGTCCGTGGATATTTCCGCGGCGCTGAGTCAGACTTTCGGACATGGTGAGAGCATCGCGCTGTCCAAGCGTGTCTCTGCCGCGGCGCTGCCCGAGCACGAAGGCACACGTGCGGGCGTCGTGTATCTGAGCTGTACCTGCTACCACGTGTACGAATACGCCCTCAACGGGGGAGACGCCGACTTTGTGACGGTGCTCCCGGTGGGCGGCACCGTCACCGCATGGTCTGTGGACCGCTATAACGCGATGGCGCTTGTGGTGGGCGATCTGCCTGTCATCGACATTCCTTACATCGTGGGCGACCCGGTCTCGTACCCGTCAGCACCCCAACGCGCCAACGGGGAGCCCATCGCCAAGGTGGACATGGTCTTTCCCGAGCAGCCCAGTCTCGCCGTGAGCGACATTGGAAGTATCGGGTGGTCTTTGTCGGTCGCGGAAGACGAAACGACCTCGACCTCGCTGTCCACGACGCTGACGATGTCCGGCGAACTTGTCGCCGACCCACTGTTCGCAAAGTTCAAGTTTGGCGCCAGTGCTTCGTTCGGCGCGGGCGTTGGCAAGTCGCTCACGGTGGGTAGCAACGCCAGCTTCATCGGCTATGTTCCACCGATCCTCAACGACCCTGCGACGCCATTGGTCGATGAGTATCTTGAGCACGGGTACGGTTTTTCACCGTACGTCTATCGTGAGCACTACCTCGACTCGGCGGGCGAGGACGCGGCCTACTACGTGATGAGTTACGCGGTCGACATCCCTTAGCGGCAACTGTGACCGAGTCTCGGGCGCATCACGGAGATGGGTAGCCCATCGTCGCTCGAAGCTCCGTCAAGTGTCCTACGACGCCCTGGGTCGTCGGATGCTGCGGGCCGTGACTGGCTTCGAGGGAGGCAATCGCGAGTTCGTATTGTCTGACCGCATCTTGGTGGCGTCCAAGATCCATGAGCACCGCCGCGAGGTTGCGGCGCACGCCCGAGACTCGCGAGTGGCCCGGCCCGAACTCTCGCTCCCAGATTTCCAACGATTGGTGGTTGAGTTTCAGCGCCAGGGGTAGCTGTCCCTGGGCACGTCGGACCTTGGCGAGGTTCGCGTAACCCATCCCAGTTTCGGGGTGCAGGGATCCCAGACTCGCTCGCCAGATCGCGGTGGCGCGCAGGTACAGGGCTGCCGCGATCTCCAGGTGTTCCAGTTCTTCGTATGAGATCCCGAGACTGTTGATCGCGCCAGCGAACACAGGATGTGCTTCACCGAGGGTGTCTCGTACCGTCGCAACCGCCCATTCCTGGTACGCGATCGCTTCCTCCGGGTATCCGTCGTCGGCGAGCACAAAGCCGTAGCTCAGCATCGTGCCCGCCACGTCAAGATCGGTGGGCGTGCCATCGACGACATCGACCGCGAGGGCTTGTTCGAACGCACCTCGAGCCTCGTCGTACTGACCATTGCGGTGGTGGATTCTGCCGAGCGCGCTCAAGTAGGAACTCTCTGCTGCGCCGCCGCGGCCTCCGACTTCGGCTCGTGCGTGCTCGCCCCACAACAGGCCGGCTTCGGCGTCGTCCAGTGCGAGCCCGAGGGTCCACGCCATCCGTGCTGCGGCCAAACCTGCGAGCGCGTCATGGTGCGAACGCCGAGCGAGAAAGTACGTACGTTCGTAGTCCGTTGCGGCCTGGGAGTAGTCTGCGCGGCGATGGTGCGCGTGGCCGAGCGCAAACGACACCTCGGCGGCGAGAGCATCGTCCTGCAGACGCTCCGCATCAGCAAGCGCGACGCGAAGCGGACGTACTGCGCCCTCCGTCGTCCCCGCGGCGATCAGCGGGGCGATTTGGGCGAGTCTCTCGCGTACGTGCTGAGCTTCGTCGGCGTGCTCTCGTGCCGCCAGCATCCACGGTCTGTCGTGGGCATGCGCGCACGTTTCGGGTGCCGAGAGAGTTTCGACGGCACTTGCGATCGATGCCAGTGTCAGCCCCTGCGGGTGCGCCAAGCGGGCACTGAGGCTCGCTAGCTCGTGTCGACGCAGCGCAAGACATGCTAGTTGCGGATCACCAACCTGCGCATCCGCGGAGCAGGCGTTGCGGTACACCGCGACCCAGCGCTGCGCGTAGGTATCGAAGCGGCGGGCAAGCGGCTCGGCTTGCTTCGCAGGTTCACCCCGCAGTGCGCGCCGCTGTTGTTCACCCCACGCGCCGTCTAGTCGTGTGGCCGGGGCCGAGCACGCTGAGACACTCGGGCCAAACGAGGAGACGGCCAGGGCCGCAGGCACGGCGAGAGCCACGGCAGCCAGCCCGACGCGGCGCCGGTATGAACCGCGTGTCCGTAGCGCTCGGAGCAGCGCGTCCATCGAGCGCCAGCGTGCGGCGGGGCTCCGCCGAAGTCCGACCTCAATGATCCGACGCAGCCAGCGCGGCACCGATGTGTCGGGTGGCGCAGGTGGTAAACGCAACGGGCCGCGCGTTTGCAGTGCCCCCCGGAGTCTCTTCGACTCGAACGGTCGCGCGCCGTACAGCGCCTCGTACAAGGCGACGCAGTACGCGAACTGATCCGATCGCGCCGATGCCGTTTCGCCCGCATGCATCTCTGGCGCCATGTACGGCGCCGTTCCCATGACTCGACCGGTGTAGCGTGCGTCGTCCGGTGTCACGAGCCGCGCCAAACCGAAGTCAAGCACACGGACCCGCGCGTCGTTACCCACCATGACGTTGTGGGGCTTGAAGTCACCGTGAATCAGCGCAACGGCATGTGCGGCCGCGAGACCCGCCCCAGCTTGGAGATATGCATCAAGCGTCTCGCGCCACGTGTGTTTGTTGTCGCGTTGCCACCGCGCCAGCGTCACGCCCTGTACCAACTCCATCGCAATGAAGACGGCGTCGTCGTGCATGCCCGTCGCAAACACCTGCACGACATTGGGGTGAGACAGTCGCGCCATCGCTCGCGCCTCGTCGCGCATGTATTGGCGTTGTGCGGGCTCGCGCGTGTCTGACAGCAGCTTCACAGCCACGTCACGCTGCAGTTTCGGGTCCCACGCCAGATACACGACCCCCATGCCTCCGCGGCCCAGCACGCGCGAGGGCTCTAGCCGTCCAATGCGTTCGGGGATCTCGGGCTCAGTTCGCGGCAGCGGTTTGCGACGCTCGAGCATCTCGGTCTTGATGATGGTCCGCGTTTGCTCCAACCCCTACGCCCTGGACGATTAGACCACATGGACGGGCGCCTATGGTGTCGAGATCGCTCCGTGCTTCAGTGCGCGCGCTTCAGCGGCGCGACAAGTTGTTCACGGCGACGCTGCACTGGGCGCGACGCTGGTCGGCGCAGGAGCTCGGGCATCAGATCGCGGGCGCGTTGCATCGAATCGTCGTCCGCCAGGTCCAGTAGGTTGCGGACTAGTTCTTCCTCGACGAGGCCACGTTCGGCGAACGACTCGAGGTCAGCCTCTTCCAGGGCTTCGTCCAGCGCGCGCCGACCTTCTGTAAGGCGGGGTGGGTCGTGTGCACGCAGCGCCTGCGCGACAGCGACGTGTGGTGCAGCCTTGCGCGGATCGAT
>JAESSZ010000673.1 GCA_016763875.1 Nannocystaceae bacterium | reverse complement strand
GTGGCCGAGCACGCGACACGCGGCATCACGATCTCCACGATCGGTGTTGGCATGGACGGCTACAACGACACCCTCATGGAGCAGCTCGCGGACAAGGGCAACGGCAACTACGCGTACGTCGATACGCTGCAGGAGGCCAAGCGCGTGTTCGTGGAGCACCTGACGGCTACCCTGCAGGTCATCGCCAAGGACGTGAAGATCCAGGTCGAGTTCGACGACACGGTGGTCACCCGCTATCGACTGTTGGGCTACGAAAATCGAGGTCTGACCAAGCGTGAGTTCGACGACGACAGCAAGGACGCGGGCGACATTGGGGCGGGGCACACCGTCACTGCGCTGTACGAGATCAAGATCGCCGACGAAGAAGCCGACAGCCTGGGTACTTTGCGGGTGCGCTACAAAAAGGCACGCGGCGGCCAGTCGCAGTTGATGGAGCGCCCCTTGCCCATGAGCCTGGTCCGCGACAACTACGGCCAAGCGGCGCCGCCGACCCGGCTCTCGATGGTGGCAGCCGCCTACGCCGAGAAACTGCGGGGCTCGTACTGGGTCCGAAATCTCACCTGGCAACAGATCGAGTCGATGCACGCGCAGATCGATACATCGCTCAAGGAGGACCCCGCGGTCGCGGAGCTCGGCCGTCTGATCGCCACCGCCGCCAGACTCGATTCACGAAGCGATCGGTTCGAGTCGGCAGCCCCCTTAGCTCGCATGGACTTCGACAGGGTGCCCGTGCTCCGGTAGTCCGTGATGCGGCGACTGTTGCCCACCATTGCCGTTCTCGGCGTCGGCCTGCTGCTCCTGCTGTGGGGACTGGCGAGATTGGAAGGCATCATCGTGGAGGAGCGCCACGAGACCAAGGCGCGCCTGATCCAGGCGCGTCAAACGCTGGCGCAGTATGCCCGCCGCGCCTTGCTGGGCGAGTTGGCTAGCGCGCTGCGCGACGCCGAGCCGGACATGGCACGCGCCGCTGAAGATCCACTGATCCCCGCACAGAATCTGCTGCTGGTCGACCGGGCTCTCCAGGTCCTTCCGCGTCACTTCGCGTTCAAACTCGGTGACGACAGCCCCGGCCGCGAGTTGTACCTCGCGCTGCGGACCGGCGACGACGAAGAGCTGGAGGCCGCGCTCGACCTCGATCCTGACGCCCCGTGGGCGCAGCGACTCGCGTTGCAGCAGTCGGCACGTTCCGCACTCCGGGCTGGGGATGACGACGGGGTGCGCCGCGCCGTGCGGGACATTTTGGACCATCGCGCGCGTTGGGTACTGCCCTCGACCAACGACATCCCAGCCACGCTGGCACTGCTCGATGACCTGCTGGAGTACGCGACGCCGCATGAGCAGTTGCTGTCGCAGCTGCTGCGCGACGGCATGGGCCGTCCCCCGGCGGTACGGCGCGAAGGACTCCAGCGTCAGTTGCTGTCCCATCGAGATCGATTCACGGAAGCGGATTTCCGGTTTTTGGCCACCCGTGTGCAAATGTTGTCGGAGCGCGCGGGCATCCCGTCCGCGGACTTTGAGGCCGAGGCGATAGCAGAGGCCAAACGGCGAATCGTCATGCCAGCGGGACCGGGGGCACCAGCGCTGCTCGACGCGGGCCGTTGGTACGTGGAGTCCCGACAACCCACGCGCACAATCGGCCTCGCGGTGAGCCTGTCGGCCTACCTGGACGCGGTCCAACAGGAGATGCGCGACCGAGGCTTGCTCGCGGAATCCGACGGCATCGCCCTTCCTTCGCTGGGGCCGATGATCGCATTGTCCGACCTTGAGGTGGTTGTGACTGCGCCACGACTCGACGAGGCCACCGAGGCCGCTGACCATCGGTTCTCGCTCAAGACCACGTTCGTCGCGTTGACGGCTGGGCTCGCGCTGATCATCGCCATGCTCGCGATCGTCTTGCAACGCCGCAGTGCACGTTTTGTCGAACTCAAGAGCGACTTCGTTGCCGCCGTGTCGCACGAACTCCGGACACCGCTGGCCTCCATTCGCCTCATGGCCGAGACGCTCGAACGACGCACGCAGGGCATCGCCCGGGTCAAGGACTACCCAACCCGGATCGTGCGCGAGGCGGATGAGCTCGCCTTCCTCGTCGAGAACATCCTGTCGTTCAATCGCCTCGACAAGGGCCGCTGGACCCCCCGCCGGACTGATGTCGACATCAGTGAAGTGCTGGACGAGATCGTGGAGAACCTGCCGAGCTACGGGTTTTCGGACGTTGAACTCCACACAGACGGCATCGATGGACTCACGCTGTCCGCCGATCGCGAGCTGCTGAAGTTGATGCTGCGCAACCTGATCAAGAATGCGTGCACCTACAACGAGCGAAAACCGATTGTCCTGCGCATCGCAGCCAAGCGCGACGGCCGTGGCGTGACTATGACCGTCGCGGACAACGGCGTGGGGATCGAGCCAGAGCTCTACGGACGTGTCTTCGATGACTTTGAGCGTGGCGCGGGTGTACGAGCGCGAGGCAGTGGACTCGGGCTATCGATCTGCCGGAAGTCGGTTGAGGCGCACGGCGGCCGCATTACGATCGCGACATCGGGGCCCGAGGGCACGACGTTCGAGATCCGATTTCCCGCCACCATGGTGCTCGCGGACGTCTCGCAGCCGAGCTAGCGGCCGCGCGTTTACTGGTGCGCTATGATGCACGCGACCCGGCACGCGATGAGCGAGACGACACACGACGCGGACGACCCGCAGGATCGCATCCTGGTCGTTGAAGACGACGACAACCTACGCCTGCCACTAACCGATGTGCTGGAAGAGGAGGGTTTTGTTGTCGACGCCGCCGCCACCGGCGAGGAGGGACTCACGCTGGCCGCCAAACGGCCACCTGACGTCGTTATCCTGGACATCATGCTCCCGGGCATCGATGGCTACGCGGTCTGCAAACAGCTGCGAGCCACGGGATGCAGCGCAGGGATCCTCATGTTGACGGCGCGCACGCTCGAAGACGACGTCGTGCGAGGCTTCGACGCGGGCGCCGACGACTACCTGGCCAAGCCCTACCGACTCCGTGAGTTGCTGGCCCGGGTCGGCTCGCTGCTGCGTCGACATGCGGGCACGACCGCCTCGGACCCCACACTCAAACTCGGACGGTGGACGGTCAACCGTGAGGCACGCACGGTGAGCGACGCCAGCGGGCACGAGGTGGAGATGACCCGCACCGAGTTCGACCTGCTCGTTTTCTTGGCCGACCGCCCGGGCAAGGCACTGCCGCGGACGCACATCCTGGAACGGGTGTGGGGCCAAGACATCGCCGTCGACCCGCGCACCGTGGACAACTTCGTATCGAGCCTCAAGCGCAAGCTGGCGTGGACCAAGGGGTGTGGTTTCTCGATCCGAGCCGTCCGCGGCGTCGGCTACCGCTTCGAGCGCGACTAGAGCGGCGCTCGCTTAGTCCTCGTCCGCAGACAGATTGAAGGCATACAACGAAGCGGGCCGCCCGGGACCGGCGAACGCCCGCCGCCCAGGAGACTCGAGCAGCAGACCGTCCTCAAGCATACGATTGAAGCGTTTGTTGAAGTTGCTCTTGTCGTAGGACTGACCGGTGACGATCTCGTACACGCGACGCAGTTCGGCCTTGGTGAACGCGGCGGGGACCAGGCTGGCCGCCATGCCGAAGTCGCCATCGATACGATCGGCAATGTGCTCGAGCGCGGCGTCGATGATCTCCGGGTGGTCGAAGCCAAGCGCCATCGTCTCGAGACTCGACGTCGAAAACCACTCCGCCTCCGCAGCGTCGTCGCCCGCCACCACCCGGCGGACACGGTCAGCCGCGACCAGTGCGTAGTAGGCAACGGAGATGACACGGTATCGAGGGTCACGCCCCGCCCGGCCGAACGCCCGCAGCTGGTGCAGGTAGACGTCCTCGGGACGCAGCCCGGTCTCCTCTCGTAGCTCGCGGATGGCGGCAGCATCGACGTCCTCGCCCTGGTCTGGGGCATCATTGACACGAACAAAGCCCCCGGGAAGCGCCCATTGGCCCAAGAACGGCGCCTCACCGCGCCGGATGAGCAGGATCTTCAGGTCGAGGTCGACGACCGTCAGTACGACCATGTCCACCGTCACCGACGGGCGCGCATGATCGTAACTGTGTTGTTTTACGCGTCGAGCCACCGGACCCCCTGCGCCTCAAGTGTGCTCCGCGATTGTGCCGCGCCCTCGGATCCACCGATCGCCGCCGTCGCGGCGCCGATGACCCGTACCGAGTAGCCACGTTGGACCAGACCGATTGCCGCCGCGTCGACGCAATACCCGCCCGTGCAGTAGCCGATCACGTCGAACTCGACGGCCTCGCGGCCACCCAAGGACGCCACCAGCGCCGCCAAAAACAACTCCGCCGTGGGATTGGAGAACAGCGAATAGACCTCCTTTTCGAAGTAGATACCCACGCCGCTGCGAGCCTCGGCGACCAGATCGTCGGCAGACTGCAGGCGGGTCCCCTGCCCCTGCACGGCTTCCCCCACGAGATTGGCGACACCGCCGTCGACCAGCCGCTGCATCGGGACAAAGCGCGTGCGCGAGGGGACCGCAGCGACGACCCGCAGCCACCCGGACTGGCCTTTGACGCAATGCGACGCAAAGGGTCCGCCTTGGTCTGCAAACTCCCA
Source organism: Nannocystaceae bacterium (assembly GCA_016763875.1). GTDB lineage: Bacteria > Myxococcota_A > Polyangia > Nannocystales > Nannocystaceae > JAESSZ01. Next base: position 2,619 of record JAESSZ010000673.1, on the reverse strand, counting down.
GGCGTCCCACGCGTGCGAGTCGACCGAGCCCACGATCGTGTCACCCGAGGCCTGAGCCTCGCTCAAGATCGTGGCGATCGCATCACGGACCCCGGGACCGGGCACGTACAGCGCCCCCGCCGGGTCGACAAAGTCGAACTGCGAGTCGACATCGACGACAACGCGTGGCACGTCAGGCCCTCTCCCGACGCGACAGGCCACGCACCAATGCCGCGGTGCCATCGCTGTGAATCACCGCCTGGTCCGACTCGGGGATCTGTGTGGCGCGTTCGAGGTCGGCGACGTTGCACAACCGCAGTTGATCCATCGCCGCCTCGTTGCCGGACAAAAGGACGTAGTTGTCCGGCACACGCTCTTCCGCTTGCCCGATGATCCCCAAAGGACCTGCGCCACGCAGACGTCGCCAGATCACCGGTCGCCCAGGCACACTCTGCTTGCCCAGGCCGCTCTCGTTGCCAAACTTCATGCGCGGTTGGCCCGCCGTCTCCGACAGTTTGTAGACCGCGCTCACACGATCGCGGGTCAGCGGGCTGGTCATCGGCCGCGCGACGATAAAACCGCCGTAGCCGTACACCTGCCGATCGGCGGGCCAGTCCGTGAACGCCCGCAGTTTCTCGAAGTGCAGCGTGGCCTCCACGTCGAGCGCATCCTCGAGCACGTGCGCGGGTCGCAGTCCGGCCTCGTGGAAGAGCTCGCAAGCGTGCAGGTACTGGATGAACTTGTTACCGGAGTCGTAGCGGATCGAGCAGGTGTGCTCGCGCCCCCGCATCGCGGCGAGTGCAGCCTCGATCCCCGAGCCCATGGTGTCGAACGTATCCAGCAGGTAACTGGGCGCGCCCGTCCGCATGTCCCGTATCGCCAGAAACGCGGACAAATCCTCGCCCCACCGCTGGACATGCTCGTGCCCCATGGTGCCCACGGGCGTCATCCCCAGCTCTTGCGCGAGCGCGACGTTGCTCGTCCGAGTGACGCCACGGTCGCGGCAGGCCTTGAGCGCGATGCGGTGCTGCCCCATGCAAACCGCGGAACGCATGCCGACCTCGAAGATCCTCGAAGTGTCGCCACCCACCGCGTCGACAAGCTCGCCCACCGACACCGCCACCCGTTCGCTGTACGCCTCATCTTCGCGCGTGATCGTCAGGCCGCCGATACCGATGTCTGCCGCGATCTGGTCGATGATCTGTGCGTGCTCTTCGCAGGTCGCGGTGAGCACATCGGCATCGGGCTCCCGGCCTTCCGCCTTGCGTAGTCGCAGGTGGGTGGCCAGTTGCATCGGGTAGTTGAGCCACAGCAAGCGGGGCTCGAGCCACGACACCAAAAAACTCGGTCCGGTCACGGTGAGGATCGGCTCGCGCTCGTAGACCCACGTCCCCTTGGGCACCGCGGTGATCTGCAGCGCTGAAGGGTCCTGCAGCGCTTCCCGCATCGCGCCCGAAAACCCGTAGCCATGCTCGGCGGCGTAGGCGAGCTGCGACTCGTCGCATTGCATCGACGACACGATCTGCCGCACGTGCTGCTCAAGATCGATCGGCACGGTCTGAAAGCCGCCCCTTCGAAACGAGAAGTAGAACGTCTCGGGCCGCAGCGGAAACCCCGCCTGGGCCATCGAGAACTTGTAGGCGTCGGTCGCGAGCACTGAGGTGGTCATGTCCACCCCAGTACTATGTGGTCACACGACCACTAATAGCAAGCCCGCTAGGCTTCGATGAAGCACAAGCCGTACGCTTCTTGTCCCGGAGGGGACTCGCCGTCTGCCCAGAACGGCACACACATCTGGCCCTGGGCGGATCCCGGACATTCGTTGGCTTCTTCGAGGTCGCAATAGGCGCTGCAGCACGAGGCCGAGTCGCAGCCCGGCACGCCCGAAGCGTCTGCGCAGTACAGGCCAGGATCACACGCGTTGAGGAACTCGCAGGGGTCGCCGTAGAGCCCAACGTCGGCGCCTGAGGCGTCCGGCGAGCAGATGAACCCGATCGCCTCCGGGTAACACGCCTCTCCGTCCGCGCAGTCCTGAAGCAACGGATCGCAGTACGGCAGGCAGAGGATCAGCACGCCGTCGTTGGACGTCGAGCATCCCGTGGCGGGATCGCTGCACACCGGGTTGCTGGCGTCGCCCTCGCAAAATGCAGCGCAGACCCCTTCGTTCGTCTCGCCGTCGACGCCCCAACACATGCTCGCGATGTCGCAGGTGTCGAGTCCAGAAACACCACCGCCTTCGACGGTGCAACTGTCACCAGGCTGGTCGGGCGTATCGGCAACCTCGGAGCAGCGCGTCGCGTTCCATGAGCTTCCGCCGTCGTTGGCCCACGGCATGCACTTTTCGCCCTGGGGGCAGTCCTGCGTCCAGATGTCGCACTCGTTGTTGGTGCCCATGCCGTCCGGGTTCATGATGAATCCGTCGGCGTTTCCGGTATCCGCCTCATTGCCGCCCGACGATCCGCTCACGCTGCTGTCTTCGCCCTCCTCGCCCTCCTCGCCTTCCTCGCCCGGTGCGTCGTCACCGACGGGTCCGCCACTGGACGTCATCGCGTCACCATCGTCGGCGCTGCTCGGGCCTTCGTTCGCGGTGTCGGCGTTGTTGGTCGAGTCGCCGTCTGAGCCGCAGCCCAGGGCGAGGCT
>JAESSZ010000672.1 GCA_016763875.1 Nannocystaceae bacterium | reverse complement strand
CGCGTCGCCGGGCAAGCCACCATTCGCCCGCGATCGCCAAACCAAACACTGGCACCGCCAGCGCGATGGGATTGAGCCCCGTCACCGCGCGTTATTGTACTCGATCCCGATGCCGGTCGGCGTTGCTCCCGTTCAATAGGGGGATCTGCCGTGACGGGCCAGGGGGAATAGCCCCTCTGTAAGCCTATCGGACAACCCGCGTTGGCTCGATGTGAACGTGGCACGGTCGCTGATGCTGGGTCTCGCGGTGGCAGGGTGCGGACGAACGTCGCCGTTCCTCGACTACGACGAGTTCGACATCTTTCCGGCGATCAAGGACCCGATCACCGAAGGCTGCGGCAAAGTCGACTACCTCTTCGTTATCGACAACTCCGCGAGCATGGCCGACTACCAACGCCGACTGGTTCAGAACTTCTCGACGTTTATCGAGGGTGTGCAGCGCTCCCAGGACACGCTCGACAGTGTTCACGTCGGCGTGGTCACGACCGACAACTACGCGGGCAACCCCGCGCCCTGCGACCAGCTCGGTGACCTGGTTGTGGGCACCGAAGGATATAACTCCAGCGAAAGCCAGTGCGGGCCCTACACCGAAGGGCACCCGTACATGACCGAGTCCGACGACTTGGCTGCGTCGTTTGCATGCGCGGCGCAGGTCGGCACCCAGGGCTCGGACCAAGAGAGGCCGCTGGCCGCGGTGGGATACGCCCTCAACGCCGACAAACTCCGAGAAGGCGGCTGCAACGCGGGGTTCATTCGCGACGACGCCCTGTTGGTCATCGCCGTGATTACCGACGAAGACGAACCGGAAGTCGTCGACTTTGCCTATGAGCGCGCGGTAGAGGCGAAGAACGGCCTGAGCGACAACGTGGTCGCGGTCGCGCTGGTGGTCACGCCTGACGGGCCATGTCTCCCGCACGGGCACCCGCGAGTCGGCCACGGCATCGCCCAATTCGCCCGGTCGTTCGAGCACTCGTTCGTGGGTCCGATTTGCGACGACGACTACGGGCCCACGTTCGCGGCCGCGGTCGCGGTCGTGCAAAGCGCCTGCGGCTGACCGGCGGCGAACGTCACGTCGCGAACAGGCTCTTGTCGATATCCTCGAACGCCTTGAACTCAAGCGCGTTACCCGAGGGGTCGAGGAAGAACATCGTGCCTTGCTCCCCGGGCTGGCCCTCAAACCGAATATGCGGCTCGATGACAAACGCTTGATCGGCCGCGCGAAGTTTGGCTGCAAGCGCGTGCCATTTCGCAAATGAGAGGACGACGCCGCAGTGGGGCACGGGTACCGAGTCCCCGTCCACTGCGCTGAACGTCGGTGCGGGCTTGGCCGACTCATCCAGGTGCACCACGAACTGGTGCCCAAACATGTTGAAGTCGATCCAGTGCTCGCTGCTGCGGCCCTCCGCAAGCCCCAGCGTGCCGCCGTAGAACGCTCGGGCCTTGTCGAGGTCGTGGACCGCCACCGCGATGTGAAACGGCGTCAGCATGCGGCGCACGCTACACCGTTGCGGCTGCGGTGCGTTAGGCTCCGGGTATGCGCACAACCGTGCTGTTCGCAAGCCTTGTGGGACTGAGCTGCTGTGACACCAAGCAACCCGACGTGGAGGCGAGCGCTGCCGCGAAGGCCAGCGCTGCCAACAAACCCGACGTGAAGCCAACGGCCGCCCCAGCTCCCGACCCGGCGACGGCAACGATAACCCCCCCCAAGCCCATCGCGATCACCCCGGCCAAGGCCGACGTCGAAAGGGCGGTCGCGCGATCGATCAACGCGTTCGGCGTTGACTACTACAAGCGCACCTCCGCCGGGGACAGCAACATCGTTCTCTCCCCTGCGAGCATCTCGCTGGCATTTGCGATGACGTACGCGGGCGCCCGTGGCGAGACCGCCGACGAGATGAAAAGGACGTTTCACTACGACCTGGTGGGGGACGACCTCTACGCAGGATTCGGCACCACACTTGCCCGGTGGAACGCAAGCAAGGACATCCAACTCTCGGTCGCCAATCGCTTGTTCGGGGAGGTGACGTTCGACTTTGCCCCGCCGTTCGTGGCGCTAACCGAGCGCTACTTTGGCGCGGGACTGCAAACCATGGACTTCAAGGACGGCGCGGATAGTTCCCGTAGCCAGATCAACGCGTGGGTCGAGGACCAGACTCAGACGCGGATCAAAGACCTTCTCCCGACGGGCTCCATCACACCGATCACCAGGCTCGTGCTCGCCAACGCGGTGTACTTCAAGGCAGACTGGAAGGCCCCGTTCGAGAAAAAGAACACCCGGGAGGCGACGTTTCGAGCGCCGGGCGGCGACGTTCAGGTACCCATGATGCGGCGCTCAGAGATGCTTGCGTCGGTTCCGCATTACTCGGACGCGAAGCTATCGATCGTCGAGCTCCCGTACAAAGGAAGCACCATGTCGATGCTGTTGGTCCTCCCGGCTGCGGACGATGGGCTTGCTGCACTCGAATCCAGCCTCACTCCCGAGATCCTCGACGACTGGGCCAAGAAAGTACGGCTGGCCAGCGTCACCGTCAAAATCCCAGTGTTTCGCATCGCGCCCCCGAGTTCAATCTCGCTCAAGAAAACGCTACAGAGCATGGGACTGGTCCGCGCGTTCAAAGGCGATCAAGCGCAGTTCGACGGCATGGCCGCCGATCCGGCGCACAACCCATTGTTCATCTCCGATGCGTTCCACAAGGCGTTCATCGAGGTCAACGAAAAGGGCACCGAGGCCGCCGCTGCCACCGCGGTCGTGATGGGAAGGGGTGCCGGTGCCCCGCAGGTTCCGGAAAACGAGTTCGTGGCCGACCACCCGTTTCTGTATCTGCTACGTGACACCAGCACGGGGGCGGTGTTGTTCATGGGACGGGTCAACGATCCGTCAGCCGACGCCGCAAAGTGACCAGTGCGCCGACGCTGCGTCCCTAGCACCAGGCGTTCAGCCGTCCGTGTCGCCGATTTCCGTGTCGCCGATCAAGGCGTTCGCGGTGCGCTCTTCCACACCATCTGACCCAAGGACCTTGTGGGCGTGATCGATGGTCTCACGATCGCCCACAACGCAGATCCGCAGCCGTGCTCGCCGACTGAGGCGCAGCATCGCCTTTTCTAGCGTCAGCAGCGTCAGTCCCTCGCGCGTCTTGATCTCGTATTCGGCCGAAGGTGGATCCAGGTCGCGATCGGCCCACGCCAACAATCGCCGCATCATATTCTCGGGGCCGGTGCTGGCGGCCATCAACGACGCCAGGCTTTGTTGGCGGGCCCCGTCAATCTCCTGATAGTCCAGCAGAGGGCGAGCAAGCAGCCACTCCGAAAGAATGTTGAGCGCATGGACTGCGGGTTCGACGTCGAAGCGCTCGATCGTAAACACGTCGTAGCGGAGGCGGCCGAAGCGGGTCGTCCAGTTCTCGGGTCGGGTCCCGTAAGTCATGCGGCCACTCGTCCGCAGCACCGACGTCACCGCGCCGGAGATAACCGCGTCGGCAGTTTTCTCGACCATGGCGTCCGCGCTGTCGGGCGCGGCCCGTCGGCCGCCGTACGCGATTGTGCACTGTTGCGACATTGGCCAGGGGACGAGCACGACTCTAGGTCCTCTCTTCCTGTGTTGCGGGGCAGCGGGTCCGACCTTGGGGCCCGCATCAGTAGACCAATGGGCGGCGGCCTCCTCCACCCACCGCGTGGCCTCCTCCAGGCTTGCGTCACCCGCAACGGCAAAGTTTGCTCCTCCGGGTCGCGCACGATCGGCGTGCCATTGTCGGACGTACCCGACGCTGACGCCGCCGACACTGTGGGGTGTTCCCGCTGCCAGCACCCGCGTCGGTGGACTGACGCCGTACGAGCCCAGCACCACGCCGAGCCCCGCAACGTTTGCCGGGGATCCACGCAGGGACTCCAACGCGCCCAGGTGATGGGACCGTACCCGCTCGAAGGTCGCGGTGTCGGTTGGCAGGTTGCGGACCGAGTCCACCAACAATCGCAACGCGGCCGGAGCATCGGCTCGCCGAACGGTACACTGCAGCACGGCCGTGGAGTCGGCGATGTTTCCCACCAGCGTCGCTCCCAGCTCGGCGAAACGTGCAGTTCGCCCCTGGTTTTCGTGGTCGAGCAATAGACCGATCGCCATGCTTGCTACGCCGGGTATGTTGGCGGGGTCGTGGCGCAAACCGGCCGGAATCGTGACGGCGACTGCAACCAGGGGCACGGTCCGGTCCTCGGCGAAGTAGAGGCGAGCGCCACTGTCCAACCGTGTTCGCTGGGCCTGCGGCACAGCGACGCGCAGGACGTTAGGCGTGGTGGGGGGTCGTCTCCGTGAGCCGGTCTTCGAGCACCCCGTCAGGGTTGCTGCACCGAAGCCCGCGAGCATTGAGCGGCGCGTCCAGATCATGGTGCCCCTTGTGCAGGGAAGACCTGCAGCACGATGCGCTGGTCTGCCCTTAGTTGTTGGCTTACGAACCTCGTCGCTGACGCCGAGGTTACGGCGTGGTAGCGCGCAAGGCTGGCTTGGTGCCAATCGGGTGATTCACCGCTCGCCATCGCCCGCTGCATTTGTGCCGCGCGCCCGGGGAGTTCTTGCACAAGCTGCAGTTCGGTGACCTCGCGGTGTTTCTGGGCGCGGCGGATGTCCGCTGCGGGTACGGCAGCGGCGGCGAAACCGGTGAGGGCGCCGTCGAGCAGGGAGAGCATTGCTGACGGCGCGACTCCTTCGCGTCCCTG
>JAESSZ010000671.1 GCA_016763875.1 Nannocystaceae bacterium | reverse complement strand
GCGAGCCAATCCCACAGCGGCCCGATCCCGCTCGTAATCGGTACTCGGGGCTCGACGTGCTGGTCGCCGAGGCAGGATTCAGCCTCAGCCGCGACGCTGTCTGCCTCGAGCGCGAGACGCAGAAGCACGCGCGGCAGTCCGACGCCGTTGCCGTCTAGGGGCGGGCACTCGACCTCGACCGGACGCGGTACCCCTCTTGGCAAAGCTCGAACCGCGGTCTCCCACGCAACTTCGTGGGCGACCAGCATGCACCGGCAGCGCACGCACTCTTCGAACTCGCCAGGCGCCTCCGACTTGCCGAGGATGAAGTCGCCCGTCGCCTCGCAGCATTCGCGACTTGGGACGCCTGGTAGGTACACGTCGGCGGCAGTAAGCCATACGGCCATCTGCGAATCCACGAACTTACGAGTCGCATGTAGGCCCGGGTTTGGGCAGATGGCCGACCAATCGATTTCCATGCCCCACAGCTTCGTTGGTGTGTGAACCGAGCGATCGGTGAGTCGTGATTGAATCCCAGCGTTGACAGCTGCATCGCGACGTTCTCCCTCATCCTTGGGCGGAGTCGGCCGTGCCGCAGCAAGGAAGCGTTCGTCGCGGCGGATCTCATCCTCCCCCGCCCGACGCAGGCCGTGCCCGTTAATCCACCACTCAGGCGAACCCACGGGATAGCGGTCCCTAATGTCGGACATGACCAGCCTCCCGGCTAAGTTTGTCGTAGTGGTCGGCAACGGCGACGCCCACTCGCTGGCCATCAGTGGCGATAGGGGCCGCGTAGGCACGCTCGGTAATGCTGGTGTTCGCATGGCCCAGGTACGTGGCGGTGTGGCTCATAGAAATGCCCAAGTGCCGTGCGGTGGTCGCCGCGGTGCGCCGCAAGACGTACGGCGTCAGATCTGTAGGTAGTCCGGCGGCGGTACGAAGCCGAGCCCACAGGAGACCGAATGTGGTCAGGTGGCGCGTCGGGTACATCCGGCTCGCGACCACCCAGCCGCTCGTGTCAGCAACTGTTGCGAGTCGTTTTAGCGCGCTGACCGCTTGCGGCGGAAGTGCGAGGCCGAAGTTCTGCTCAACGCCCGTCTTGCGGCTCTGCAACGTAATCACCCCCGCGTCTAGGTCCACGTCCTCCCAGCGCGAGCCCAAGATCTCCGATGGCCTGCCTGCCGTCAGCATCAGCACCCGCAATCCGGTAATCGCGGAGACCCGCGCGACCACGCGCGGGCGAAGCTGTACCCGATTGGGAGGCAGACTCTCGAGTTCTGCCCACGCGGCGCGCTCTTCCGCTTCGATCACGGCGAGGAGCTTCACAAGTTCGTCGTCGCCGAGGAAGCGACGCTTTCTCACCTCCTTGTGCCAACCATCGAAGAGCCGGCAAGGGTTGGATCCTCGGGGAAGCATCCCGCGCCTTCCTGCGAACGACATCATGGACGACAACGTCGCGACGACACGATTCGCCATGTGTCTGCCTCCGCCGCGGTCTCTCGACCGATCCCGTCGGCCAGAGTTGTTCGTCACCGCATCGTGCAGGTCAAAGACGTCCGCGCCCGCGATCGATGCCAGCTTGCGCTTCCGGCCGAGTACAGGCGCGATCCAAACGTCCCAGCAGCTCCTGTAGCTGCCCAGCGTTTCCTTTGCTAAGCGCTGACTCTTGTCGTCGAGGAAGCGCTCCCACAGTTCCTCCAGGCTAGGCTCGTTCTTTCGGCGCGCGGCGACGTCTCCCCCGCCCGCCAGTTGGCCGAGTTCGCGCTGCGCTTCCGTCCGCGCCTGCGGGATCGTGAACGCTCCGTCGCGTTCACGTTCGGTCCAGGGCCCCAACGTCTTCCGACGGTTGTTCCCATCCGGGTCGCGGTATCGGACCAGCCAGACGTGCCGACCCGAGGCACGAACGCGCAGCCCGAGCCCGCCAACACGAGAGTCCCAAAGGACCTGATGGCTCTTCCCATTGGGTTTCAACGACTTGATCCGGGCGTTCGTGATCGCCTTGTTCTTTGCTACATGCGGCATCTGTACACCTCATCCTCGGCGTTCGCGGGGCTTGCCTGGTGGCACCCTTCCGGCACCCTTCCACCGTGTAGACCGTACACGCCCATGACCGCCCCGCTCCTTCCAAAGTAGCGATCTTAGGCAGTAGGCAACACCTGGCGGCGACTGGCACCAAGGTCGCCTTGATGTCCAACCACGTCCACCTCGTGCTGACGGACATCAAGGGGTGCTTGCCGGACTTCATGCGCGACCTTGACTCGCTGTTGTCACGCGCGCTGAACTCCAAGCGAGGGATCACGGGCAAGAATTTCGAGGGCTATCAGGCACAGGGGGTGCAGGATCCCGAGAGGCTTATCGAGCACGCGGTGTACACGCTGGACAATGCCTGCAAGGCCAACCTCGTCAGTCGGTCCAAGCACTGGAGGGGCGTTTCGTCGCGCAACCTGAAGTACGGCAACACGGTCCGGATCGCGCGCCCCAAGATGAGCCTTTGGGCCGAAAAGCAGATCCACCTCGGACGCGGCAAGTCGCGCCGGTCGGGCCGCGCGTCGTACCCGCCAACGCCGTCGCGCATTGCGTGGGCCCAACTTCTCGCGCGGGTGTTTGCCATCGATATCCTGAAATGCGCACGGCCAGGTTGCGGCGGGACGTTACGAGCGACGGCCGCGGTGCTGTCGTGCGCGGAGATAGCGCTGCTGCTGCACGGCGCCCGCGCTCCACCTGCGGCGCCAGCTCCTGGCCAACTCAGCTTCTCTATCTGATCGGATCTGACGACACCCGCGACGGGGGCGGTGGGCGCCGCCGTGGTTGAGCTTCGTTGGCGACGCCGCCTAGACGTCTTGTTGGCGATGCGGGTAGCGCTGCGCGACGGAAAACGACCGTGGCGGTTGTCACGCTTGGTGGGCTTCGCTTGTTGGCAGACATGAACGCAGCCGCGCGCAAAACACGCGACGGGGAATCCCCATTGAAAATGCCTAAACGCTCCAGATTTAGTGTCACCCAGGTGTCACCGAATCGACCCCCGGAGCGGGCCCCACAAGGGCCGGTTTCGGGGGGACGGGGCGGCCGCGGCGTGAGGGAAGATCTCCAGGCACCGGTCTTTTACAAGACGTTCATGGCGACGGGCCCGGGGGCGCCTTATGATGTACCGGAGTAATCATGTCGCTTCCCGCCACACATATGCCAG
>JAESSZ010000670.1 GCA_016763875.1 Nannocystaceae bacterium | reverse complement strand
CCCCGGGCTTTGGAAATCAGTACAGCTCCTTCGCCGGCGGCGGGGCCGGAGGCAGCAGCCAGTACGGCGTGCTCTTCGGCGACAGCGGGAACATCACCCTTGGTGGTACCCGCGCGATACAGGGCGCCTATCTGACCAATACCACCTACTCCGCGACCTCGATGCGAGACGGCGGCATCGACGAATCTGGTCGCGGGACCACGGCTGGTCAGGCCTCAAGTGATGGCAGCAGTAGCGCTGAGGCGAGCGTGACGGGACAGGGCACGACCGGCGTCGGCGGCTGTGCACCCGACGAGGTCGCTTGCGTCCACGGGGGATGTGGTGCCACGCCCGATGCCTGCTGCTTCAGTAGCGCCCCCGGCCCCGAGTGCTCGGCGGAGGTGTTCTGCACCACCCTCTCCGCGTTGCGCATTGCCGCGGGGCCTAACGGTCAGCTGTGTTCCGATGAGCTACCGCTGTTTCAGTGTGCGCCCGGTATCGCGTGCCTATCCATAGTCGTCTGCGACCCCGCCGATCCTGACGTATGGTTGGTTGTCGGGGATTGCGGTGAACTTCCGGATGGACTTCGCCCCTGTGCGTTGCCCGGAGTCGTCGATCCCTTTGCGGTCCCGGCCTGCTGAGTCGCGCAGTGCCAGGTCACCTACGGCCGCTGATCGCACTCAGAACCGCAGGCTTGCCGCGACACCAGCGTATCCTGGGGTGAGTACGGGAGTGAACGCGGCGCGACGCTCCCGTTGCGTGACGACGGCGCCTGTTATCAGTAACGCGGTACCGATGAGTGCGAGCGAGGTCCCGACCCCAAGGCCCACGACCGCCGTCGTGTGGCGCCGCCGTGCTCTGTCGATGAGTCGCTGTTCATCAACGTAGAATTTCTGGCGGTTGGCGCGTCGAATCGCCGTGTTTCTCAACCCCCAGGTGATCCCCGAGGCGGCGATGACCACGAGTCCTGTCCCCAGGGTGATCCCGCCCCAGATCTTGACTGTTTTGCCGCGCCCGGCGTCAGGACTGCCTTCAGACGCAGCGGGCTGTGCTGGTGCCGGTTCAGGCTCGGCCGACGCTGGCGGGGTCGCTGCTTGCGCCTGAGCCGTTGGCGCGGCGAAAACCGCCATGACGACCACCAATGAAAGGACGCGGTTCATTGCTCGTCTCCCTGCGCGATGACCTCGAGCGGCAGTGTCTCTTCCACGCGGCCGTCGATGCGTACTTCCATCCGAGTCATGCCAGGCGCAGCGCCGACGATGAAGAAACTGTCGCGGAGCACACCACGATGGATCGCGGCGATGCGCCCGTCCACCGCCTCGAGTTCGAACTCTTCGAAACCTTCGTACGCGTTGTCCCGCCCCGTCGAGACGGGCTCGGCAAAGATGACCAATACTTTGCCTTCTTCGATGACGATGCCGGCATTCGAGATGTACGCGTACTCGATCTCTCCGGCTCCCTCTTTCATGCGCAGCGATCCGTACTCCGGGTCGCAGGCAGCCGTGCACAGGGCAGCAACGGCGAGCGCCGCGAGGCGCTTCATTGCCCACCCCCCGTCGTGTCGGGACCCGTGGACCCGGAGTCCGACGAGTCCGACGAGTCCGACGAGTCCGACGAGCCCGATGAGTCCGATGAGCCCTCCGCGCGTGTTCGCATTGCGCCCGGGTAGGCGTTGAACGTCACGACCTCGGTGTGCCCCCCCGCGGCGACCTCGAAGGTCACATCCTCCCGGGTCGTCACCCGCAGCGTGGCCTCGCCCGCATCGTAGGGTCCCTCGACGATCTCCAGTGCGTCCGACCGGGATGTCCAAACGTAGTCGAGCTCGCCTGCGAGTGCGATGTCGTCACCCCACGGCACCGCATCAACCACGAACGGCTCGTCCAACGGTGGATGCTCGGGAAGCGCCACCACAATCGCGTCGACATCGCGCAGATTGAGCAAGATGTAGTCGATGACGCCTCCGCTTCCCATGGCAAGCAGCGCGACTTCGCCCTCGCGTCTGGCGATGAGGCCCAGACCTTGTGCCTCGAGAAACTCCCGACTCGCCGACTCGACCCCCTGCTCCTCGATCTTGTCTGGCAGATCCGAGGATCGTTCGAACCGCAGTGCAAAGCGGGACTGAACCGCAAACCCCTCTGCGACAGTCATGCACTCACTGCCCGCGACTTCGTGGCAGAAATCAGCGTAGCCAAGGACTCCAGCCGAGCGGTCGGGCCAGCCTCGTTGTGTGTTGCAAGCCAGCGTCCCGAGTACCGCGATGCTCGCGAGCACAGGAGCACGCCAGCGCGATCTCGCGGCGTTCTTCTTCAATTTCAAGCCTCACCCTAAGTTAAGCAGACGACGACGCTGCCGTCTGTTGTGCTAGTTGCGAGGCCCGCGTTTCGGATGCATCGCGGTCCATTTTTCCTGAAAACTCGTCGTACACGCCACCACAGGTGTGTTTCGGGGTGGGGGCACGAAGCCGCATTCCCGACGACGCGGCCTCATCACGGGCACTTTTTGTCGCAATCGTGCGAAACCCGTTCGCACAATCGGGACTCGCCGTGTGCCAAGGGGGAAGCGGTCTGATCTAGACTCCGCCAAATGACGACGACATTGAGCTGGACTGCGCGTGCGTTGGCTGTGGCGCTGGGTGTGACAATGGCGTGCGACTCCCCGGCTGAGGAGGCTGAGCACGACGGGCAGTTCGACGATGGTGTCGTCGGGGTGGGTAAGGCCGACGATACCAACGGGGTCGAGGATCGCAGTTTCGAGGCCGAGTGCATCGTGCGATTGGCCAACAATGCCGACTTCGAGACGCTCGACGACGACGCCGGTTTGTGGAGTAAAGCAGCCCGAGGAATCATCGATACGCGGGCCGGGGCTGATCGCAAGCTTGGGACAAGCGACGACGTGCGATACACAACCCTGCACCAACTCGACGACGTGGACTGGGTTGGCTACTTCGCGTTCCGCTCGTTGAGCGCGTACGCCAAGTCCGAGGGGTACTGCCCGCAGCTGGGCGAACAATACCCCTTGGAGGGCGAGGAAGAAGCCGCAACGCGCATCGCGATGCGCATCGGCACGCGGATGATGCTTGAGTTCATGAACGGTGAGGATCCGTCGGACCGTGGCCTGCATGCAAAGGGCCGTTGCCTGGAGGCGAGCTTCGCAGTGGACAACGCCGAGCTCCCCGAAGAGTTGCGCGTCGGGCTGTTCGCCGACAACGGCGAATACAAGGCGACGATCCGCTTCAGCAACGGCAACCCTGCGGTCCAGGCCGATGCCGAAGGCGATGTTCGTGGCATGGCCATCAAGTTGGTCGGTGTCCAGGGAGAGCGTGTCGTCGCCGATGGCGCGACGACACAGGACTTCTTGCTCAACCACACGCCCGCGCTGCCGACGGCGAACGTGATCGACTTTGCCGATGTGATCGACGCCGCTGAGGACGGGAACCCGTTGTTCGTGTTCTTCAACTGGGATGAACGCGAGTTTGAGTTCGAGATCGAATGGTCGAAGATAAAGCTCCTGCTTGAGTCTGTCTTCACGGAGATCAACCATCCCCTGGCGGCCACGTACTGGAGTCAGACCCCGTACCGCCTCGGTCCCGAGACCAGCGCGGTGAAGTACCAGGCGCGTCCCTGCATGCCGCTCGCTGAGATCGATGTCGACGAGGACGACCCCGACTACTTCAGCGCCGCGATGCTGGAGAGCGGCGAGGCCTGCTTCACGTTCAGCGTTCAGCGCCAGCTCGACCCCGAGGCATTCCCGATCGAGGACAGTGCCATCGAGTGGTCAGAAGGACGCTCTCCGTTCATCCCGGTGGCGACGCTACGGGTTGCAGCCCAGGACTTCACGGACGAGGCATGGGTCGAGTCGTGCCAGAACCTCTCGTTCAACCCCTGGCATGCACTCGCGGCGCATGAACCTCTCGGCAATCTCAATCGCGCGCGCAAGCGGGTCTACGGGGATATCTCTAAGATTCGGCACGACAACAATGGCGTGCCTGAGCGAGAGCCGACCGAGTAATTTTGTTCAAGCCCGTGCTCGATG
>JAESSZ010000070.1 GCA_016763875.1 Nannocystaceae bacterium | reverse complement strand
GTCGTCGGCACCCAGGCGTAGCGCGCGTACCTTTTCTTGAGTGTCGTTGCGCGCGCTGAGCACCAACACCGGGACCTCGGAGTGTGAGCGGAGATCCCGAAGGACGTCGATGCCATGGGCTCCGGGCAACATCAGGTCGAGGATGACGAGGTCGACCTTGGGAATGTCCTGCGGTCCTAGGCGACGGCCCTCTCGCCACAACTCGACCTCAAATCCCGCGGACCGCAGGCGACCCGCGATCTTGTCGCCCAGCGCGGGGTCGTCCTCAAGCACCAGGATTCGCTGGGCGGCCTCGCGCTTGTTGGGACCAGCGCTCAGGGGGGAGCTCCGGGGGGACCGCCAGGGGGGCCCCCGCCCATCGCACCTCCGACCGTGCAGCTCTCTGCATCCGAGGACGAGCGGATTGCAATCAGCTTCCACGCCAGCATGGCGCCGTCGGACATGCGCTGTGTGTCCAGGACGTAGGGGGAGAGGTCTTCTTCCCCGCCGACCACGTTGTCGTTGCTGTTGAGGGTGTCGGGCTGGCCGAACTCCGCGTAGTCAGGGTGGCTCGAGAACAACTCTTCTGTCAGCGTTTCGGAAAAGAACAGCTGGGAGGTCGTACTGACCTCGCCCTCGCGGTAGACCCGGAAGTGGATGTGGAGCGCCCGGCCCGAGTACCAGCCGGGGAAGCAGGTGTCGAAGTCGACCCGCCCGCTTGCGTCCGTGGTCTGCGAGCCGCGGAAGTAAAGGTGGTCCTCGGCGCTCGGGTCGTCTCCGTAGCAGAACGCTCCGCTCGGCGTTACGCCCGAGTACACGCCCGTCCGCTGGGTGTGCCAGATCTCGACCACCGCACCGACGACGGCTTCGCAGCCATCTTGCTCGACGAACTTCAGGGCCAACCGTACGGGCAAACCTCCGAATCCCTCGCTCACGTCTTGCCGCTCGATTGTATCGGCGGTGCAGGGCCCCTCGGTGGTCTCGCACAGCAATATGCAGTTAGTCGCCGCATCCGAAAATGGATCCGGATAACAGTCGAGTCCAGTCATCGCCGCGGTTCCTCCGCTG
Organism: Nannocystaceae bacterium; assembly: GCA_016763875.1. GTDB lineage: Bacteria > Myxococcota_A > Polyangia > Nannocystales > Nannocystaceae > JAESSZ01. Next base: position 19,939 of record JAESSZ010000070.1, on the reverse strand, counting down.
GCCCATGAGGCGGCCGCTTGGCAGTCGCCGCTCCCGGTCGAGTCCGCCCCCGCGTTCGTCTCGGTGTCGTCGGTCCCACTGCTAGTCCCAACATCGCCTGTGCTCTCGCCTGCCTCTGGGTCGTCATTCGAGCACGCCAGCGAGCCCACGGCCGGGACCGATGCGAGACCCGCTCCGATGCCCTTCAAGATCCAGCGACGACTGACTCCCTGTTTTTCTCGCTCCGTCATCCACCCAGCGTCGTCGATCGACCTGAAGAAAGTCTGAACGACTTTCCGATTTTACCCAGGGCCTACGATGAACTTCACATCAACTTTACGCTGTGAGAGCCACGCACGCGTACGCGCCAGGTGTGTAGACTTCGTCCATGCGCCTTGCGACCGCCACGAGTCTTCGCGTTGGCCTCGCCCTGGGCCTGTTGGCGGGCTGTCAGGCCTGCAGGCAGAAGTTGCCTTCAACGAGCGAACCGTCTCATCCGCCAGCGGCGAGCGAGCTTTCCGCGGCCAATGCCAGGATCCCCGAAGCGAGTTCGAGCAGTCGCTGCGCCTCCGGTATCGAGGGCGATCCGGCGACGCTGTATTCGCTATGTCTGGCGTGCGGAGAGGAGGGGCTGCAAGCCAAACAGCTATCAATGGCGGAGGTGTGTTTGGATCGCGCAATCGACTCCGGACACGCCGAGGGCGTCGCTGGCACACCAGGGCGTCTCGAAGCCTTCGAAAAGCGGGGGGATCTCCGCGTGGTGCAGGGAGACATTCAACGTGCGCGTTGGGACTATCGGCGTGCCGTCAGCGCGGCTCGTTCACGGAAGATCACGTCGTCGAGGGGCTACGCCGCTCTTGTGGAGAAAGAGGGCGATGCTGCGGACGCCCTCGGTCTGCAAGGCGAGGCGTTCGCGTCGTTCGTTGAGGCGCTCGCCGTCGTCACTCTCCTGGACGGGGAGGGGAGCGATGACTCGGTCCGGCTCCGCAGACGTGTCCGGCAGATTGCGCGTCGGCTCCTATACTAGGCAGATGCGGTAGGGCCCGGGCCCGCACCGCTCAGTCCTCGCCGTCCTCGCTCTCTCCGGCCTCGCTCTCTGTGCCCAGCGATTGCGACGACACGAAGCCCTCCGGGCGCGTCACCGCGGCCTCGCCGTCGACCTTCGATCGTAAGTACGCGTCGAGTTCCATGCGAACGCTGTCGTACTCTTTGCGCTGAGCGGCGTTATCGGAGACCAAAAAGCTCCCGCGAAGCGCTCGAAGGACTTCGTCGCCGCCGACGGACTGGGCAATACGGTTGAACCCCTCGAACACCTCTTTGGTGAGGCGCTCTCGCTCGGCAGCGAGTGCCGCGTCATCTGTCGTGGGTGGCTTTGGGGGCTCCGCGGGCTTCATTGCTTGACTACGATAGCAGGCGGGATGCGGTGGTCGAGGCCGGCGCCGCAAAGATCGCCGGTCCCGACACGTTACACCCGCGACCCCTACTCTCCGAGCTCGAGCGCGATGCGTCCGCTTTGTTCGGTGAATGCTCGTAGCGAGGGGTTACGCAGCGTCTGTGCGGCCTCGAGGAAGCTCGGAGCCTCGTGCACGATGTCGAATGCCTCGATGTCGCGCAACTCGCCGCTGAACAACAGATCGAACGCGTACTCGCCGACGAGGTCCTCCTGCTTGGCCAGGGTCGCAAGGAACGTTGTCTCCTGCGCGAGCAACAGTGGCCCAGCAACGTCGAAGAATGCGTTGATCCTCTCTGGAACCTTGGGGTCGTCCACAAATCCGATGGCGTTGAGGACGATGATCGCGGGGGGTTGCTCCCGCATGGGCGCCTCCCCAAGCAGTGGAAACTGAGGCAACCCCGGCTGTGCCGGCTGCAGGGCCATGACCGTGCGGATCTCGCCCGAGAGGTGCCCCCCGCCAGGGTCGCGCGTGCGGCGGAAGAATCCGCGGCATCGAAGTAAGCATCCAATGTATCGCGGTCAGGAAACTCCGCGATCAAGATCCAGTCGCCAGGGAAGGGGAGCAGCGTGTCGGGAAGAGCTTCGTTGGGGAGCTCGTCGCCCACCTCTACGGGAGGCACAAGGTAGTGCGCGTCGCTGGCTTCCAGGAGTGGTCGGGTCGTTTCCAGGTACTGCGTGAGTGGGTCGAGGTTCGCGTCGTCGTCGAGGCGGACGATGCTCATGAGAAAACGGCGCTCATCTGGCTCCGGCACGGGCTCGCCGGTGTCGGTATCCGAGCTGGCGGTACCGGGGTCGCCAGAGTCGGCAGCGCCAGAGCTGTCGGCGGCACCAGAGCTGTCGGTCCCAGAGGGGGTGGGATCCGTTGTCGCGGTCTGGTTTGTCGGGCCCGTGCTGTCCTAGGCTTGCGGGGGGGAGTCATCGTCGCCGCAGGCCCCAGCGAGCATGGCGAGGAGGGCCGCGAGTCCGAGTGGGTTGCTGACGCGTTGGGCGCCGTCGGTTCGCGCGAGGACAACAAGGGTCGTTTGGTCGAGGTGACGCATGAGCTTCTCGGCCTCCAGCTTGCGACACTGTGGCCCTGCGGCCAGGCACAACGGTGCAACGCAGGTTGGCCGATCCGCAACACTGGCGATGGCGATGGGAGTGTCACGTCCACGTCCTACACTCTCGGCATGGATCTTGAGGCGCTCCGGGCGGTCCTTCAGGTGTTCGAAACCGGCTCACTCCGCGGAGCCGCAGAACGACTGAAACTGGACACGTCCACGGTCTCGCGCCGTGTCCGATCGCTTGAGGCATCACTCGGCGCCAAGCTCTTCGAAACCGAGGGTCGGCGTCAAACGCCTACCCGGGCTGGGAACGTTGCGATCGAGGCGGCGCGCGAGATCACGCAGCGCGTCGATCGGATGCAACGCGAGCTACACGGCATGGACGAATCGATGGTTGGAACCGTGCGATTGACCGCATCGCTCGCCACAACACGGTACGAGCTACTTCGTCCTCTGGCGGAGTTTAGGCGGCTGTATCCGGAGATACGTCTCGAGCTCCGTGTGACCGACAGTGTCCTGAGTCTGCACCAGCGCGAGGCCGACATTGCCGTTCGTGTGGCCTTGGAGCCGGCACCGAGTCTGTTTGGAGGGCGTGTGGGGCCGATCGCCTACGCGTTTTATGCATCCGATTCCTACCTGGCTCAGTACGCTGAACGTGGCGGCCCGCATCATTCGTTGATGTGGATCAGTGGCGCTGTACCGGAGGGGTGGCGCGCGCTCTTTCCGGACGCGGTCCCGGTGATGTTCTTCAACGAGACGATCGCGATGGTCGACGCCGCCTGCGAGGGGATCGGGATGGCGTTGCTACCCGCGGTCGTCGGCGAGCAAGACCCGCGACTTCGTCGGGTGCAAACCGACCCCACGGCCTACGGCTGGAGCGTCTGGGTATTGATGCACCCCGACCTCAAGAGCAACGTGCGCGTTCGGACCCTGCTGTCGTTTCTGCATGACGCCCTCGGCGAGAGTCGAAAACGATACTCGTTGGCCGAAGCCCCGACCCAGTGAGGTCCCGCGCGGGTCTGCCGTTGTTGTCGTGTCGGCCTTACCCGTGCGCGAGTGCGCTGGACAAGGCCGAACGTAGGGCGTTCGCCCGCCTCAAGTGGACGGGCAAAGGACGACGACGTCGTCGACGAAGAAGCTCGTCAGCTCGTCCCCTTGTGTCACGCCCTCCAGCCGGATCGCGTGGCTCATGTCGTTGGCGTAGGCGCTCACGTCCACAATGACTTGCGTGTAGGCCGCATAGGTCGCTGCATCGTCACCGGTGATCTGCAGCTCCTCGACGCCGTCGATGCTTAGCGTGAGCGTGTCGAGGTCGGGGTTGGTCGTGGTCACGCCTGCGATCTGGAGCTGGAACACCAGCTCGGTTGCTCCAGCGGGGATGACCACGCTCTGCTCGATGCTGGCGGTCTCGGCCTCCCCAGCGATCCCACCAAACCATACCCATGCATCGCCCGCGAACGCGCCGTCCGCAACGCCGCAGCCCGCGGCGTTACACAACGGGGTGCCGAACGCGGTCGAGGCCTCGGCCCAATCGAGGCTCGGCGTTCCGGCCTCGAAGCTCGGATCAGCGACGATGTCGCACAACTCGCCCACTGACTCGAATGCGCAAAAGAGGTCATCTGCGCAAACCATATTGGTCGGACACGCCTCGCCCAGCGCGCAGTCGAGGTAGCAGGCGTCGAGCCCCCCGCCGATATCGCCGCATGCAACCTCTGCCTCACCGTCGTAGCCGGCAACCGGGCAGTCGCTTGCGTCCGTGCAGCCTTCGGTTGTGCAGACGTTGACAGTGGGATCGCCGGGAAGGGTGAAGCAGCTCTCATCGTCGAGACATTCGTCGATAACGCCGCACGACTGGTAGCCCACCTCGGGGATGGGGAACAGGCACAGCAAGTTTGCCAGACACGTTGCCCCGGCTGGGCAGTCGTCGTCGTCGTCGCATTCCAAGGTGCACTCGAGTTCTGGTTCTCCGAACACGTCGCTACAGACCACCGTGCCGCCGGCCGGAGCTGGGGCGCAGTCCGACTCGTCCATGCAGTCGAGTTGCGTGCAAGTACCAACGGTTGGGTCGTCGACGTCGTCGAGCAGACAGATGAAGCCGGGTTGGCAGGGGAACAACGGGGGAACGCACCCGAGGTACGGGTCAACCGGCGGCCCCGGGGGCGTGTTGGTGTGCATGCACAGAAGATTCGCGATGCACGTTTGCCCGTCGGGGCACTGCTCGTCCATCCCGCAGCTGAGGAAACACTCGTTGACGCCATCCAGCGCGCCACCCGGGCCTATGATGTCTTCACAGGTCACGGGGGCGGTGCCCGTCGGCGCTTCCGCTGGACAGTCGCAGACGTCGTCGCATCCGGTCGCGCCGGGTGGGGTGAAAATGCAAGACCCCTCGCCGTCTTGTCCGCTGCCGATGCACGCCGCCTCGTCGCTCATGCAGCTGTCACCGTCAGGGCAGTCCACCCACACGCCGGGTGCGGGCATTGGGCAGACGCCGGTATCGCCACTGCTTGAGTCGGTTCCGGTGTCGGTTCCGGCGTCGTCGTCGGTCGACGAGGTGCCTGTGGGCGGGTCCTCGGTGTCAGACGTGCTGTCAGAGGTCGACGCGCTCGTGGCGGTCGTACCGGTGTCGGCGGGGGTCTGTGCGGTGGTGGTCCCGCCATCGGAGGACGTGCCGTCCGGGTCGACCGTGCCGGGGCCGGTGCCTCCCGTGTCTCCTGTGCCCGTCGAAGCGCCGTCGGTTGCCGCTGAGGTGGAACCATCGTCCCCGCAGGCCGAGAAGAGGGCGACTGCGGTCAACAAGCGAACGGCGGGGGATATCCTAATCATGGTGGCGAGCGTAGCCCGGTCCGAGCGTCTCCGCGACCGGAGCGCGGGTCGACATCGGCGTGCGCCGTCCGCTGGGCACGTCGCCACGCCGCCGGGGTTTGTCCGTAGACCTTCTTGAACTGGCGGATGAAGTGCGTCTTGTCTTGCCAGCCGACGCGCGCAGCGATCTCGTCGAGTGACGCATCGCAGTGCGCAAGCCAGGCGGCGGCCTCGGCGACGCGGGCCGCTCGCAGCCAATCGCCGACTGCGTAACCTGTCGCGTCCTTTACCGTGGCGGCGACGTGTGCGGGCGTGCGGCAGACGGAGGCTGCGACGTCACGGAGTGAGATCGGCTCGAACGCGTGTACCTGGATGTATTCGAGCGCTTCGGCGACGAGTGACCCGGCGGGGAGCTGCGGTGCATCGGGCTCGGGCGCGGCGCGGCGGATCTCGCCGAGGAGTAGGAGCAGCAGGCTCCGCGTGAGGTCCTGCGCCTCGGGGACATTGCGTTCGTCTTCTTCTTTGAGGTCACGAAACAGACGAAGCACGCGGGCGCGACGTCGTACGGTGACCGATACGACGGGGACCGCTCCGGCACGTACACGCCGAAACGGGGTCATGAGCGGTTGCGCTTCGTCGAGGCGTAAACAGCTCGCACAAAAACTGACGTACCAACACTCGGAGCGGTTGCCGAGGCCTCGGTGCGGCACGCCCGCGGGCACGAGCATGAAGGAGCCCTCCTCAGCACGGACGGGCGCGCCGCTATGCATCTCGATCCACCCGTCGACGACGAAGATCAGGACGTGTTCCGTATGCGAGGTCTCGCGGTGAGACTTCGCCCGCCGCGCCCGTTTGTGGAACACGGCGATCCCGGCTGGGTTGTCGCCAGCGTGGTGTGTACGGGGTGAATCCAAGGCGTCTGGTGTAGCGCACTCGCCGTTTTTGTCGATCTAAAGATCGGCCGATTGATTCCCAAGGTGCGCTCTGTCGTGGGGCCGGGGGGGTGCTTAGATTGAGTGCCACAACGCCAATGCAAGACACGACACTCGATCTCGTCATCATCGGCGGCGGCCCCGCGGGCATGGGGGCCGCGCTCATCGCTGGCCGCTCGCTACTACGCACGGTGGTCATCAACGCAGAGTCGCCGCGCAACGCCGTGACCCGAGCTTCGCACGGCTTCTTGACGCGCGACGGCGCACACCCCGATGCGCTCGTCGCAGTCGCCAAAGAGCAGCTGCGCGAGTACGACACGGTTGCCTACGAGACCGGACGGGTGGCGAAAGTCGAGCCAGCGTCGGGCGGCGGTTTTTTGATCAAACACGCCGATGGTCGCGCCTGGCGGACGCCCCAAGTGATCCTCGCGACGGGTTACCGCGACGACTTGGACCGTCTGGAGCTACCCGGACTCGATCAGGTGTACGGCACCGGGGTGTTCATTTGCCCGTTCTGCGACGGGTTTGAGCACGCGGGCGAACGGTTGGCAGTGTTTGGTGGGCTGGGCTGTGAACTGATGGTCTCTATGCTGCGCAACTGGTCAAGCGACGTTGTCGTGTTCACCAATGGACGCACGCTCGATGCATCGACGTCGCGCGATCTTGCCGCGCACGGTGTGACGGTGGAGTCGGGCCGGGTGCATCGCCTCGTTTCGGATGATGGACGACTGCAGGCTGTCGAACTCGTCGACGGGCGGAGGGTCGAGCGGGATGCCGGTTTCATTGCGGATGACTTCTCAGGACCCGCGACGTCGTTTGCAGCTGACCTCGGGGTTGCGACCACGCGCAACTTCTTGGATCGTGAGGTGTTACAGGCGGACGCGACTGGGAAGACCGCCGTAGACGGAGTCTATATCGTAGGGGACATGAGGACAGGTTTCTCGGGGCTGCTTGCCGCTGCGAACGACGGGTCTGACTGCGTGAAACACATCGTGCACACGCTGGCGGCCGAACGCTGGTCGCGGGCGTGACGTGTTAGGCCGCCCCCCGATCGAGCGACACGTCTCAGCCAAGCACCGCGACGAGCCAGCGGTGCACGGGCCCGCGCACCGTGGGCCCCAATGTGCTTTCTGCGCGCGGGTGACAAAAACTCTAGGGAGTCCAAGCCCCGGTGTTGCGGGGGTGCTTTTTTCTCGAGCACCGCGGCCACCGATGCGCCCAGATTCGCTGTGCTCGCCGTCCAGAACACGGCCCATGAGGATCACGCCTGTTGACTGGAAGTGATCGGCTTGACGCTCGGATCGTGGCGGGCCACGCTAGCAGTTAGCCCTGCTTCTCTACGCGCATGACGCCACAACAACAACGCGAGGAAGTCTCTAAGGCGTACGTTGCGGCGGTCGCCGCCCAGGGCGGGTTCAAGCTCGGCACCTGGACGCAAGATGACGACTGTCTCGACGTCACGGTCGGGGCAGCTGGCACTCTCGGCGGGGGGACGCTGGCGGGGCCGAAGCTTGACCTCCAACTGAAGGCATCTACGGATCAGGGACACGACCACCCCGAGCACATCGCTTGGTCGCTCTCACGCGCGCACTACGACAAGCTGCGCCACGACGCGGTGCTCCCACGGCTTCTCGTCGTGCTCATGCTGCCCGAAAAACTCGAGCACTCTGTGGAGCACGGTGCTGACAAGTTGGTCATGCGGCGCTGCGCCTACTGGACTTGCCTCCTGGGTGCAGACGCGATCAGGGGAACCGCAGAGTCGACGACGGTGCATCTTGCCAAGGCAAACGTTTTTTCGCCGGATGCTCTGAAGAGTCTTCTTGAGAAGGTCAGTCGGGAGGAGACCCTGTGAAGCCTCGATGGGCTCAACAGGCGGGAAGCCTGGGCCCGGCGGTCTTTCGCCGCTACCTCGCGACGGCCGGATGGGAGTCATCCGAGCGCAGCAAGACCTGGCGCTACACCTGCGACCACGCCACGGGCCCTGTCACGGTGGATGTTCCCAAGCGTCAGGAGTTCCTCGACTACGAGCGCCGAGTCGTAGAGTTGGTAGAGATCCTGGCGACCGTGGAAGAGCGGACGCCGAGCAGCGTTCTGTTCGACCTGGGGTATCCCGCGGCGGACAAGTTGGCATTTCGTTTTGAGTCGACGGAGATCCAATCGGGGACAATCTCGATCGATGACGCTTGGCGCATTCGTGGCGCCCAGCGCCAGTTGTTGTTGTCGGCGGCGCACTCCGTCTTGGAGCCGCTCGCGCACCATCCGCGTCTGTCGAAGACCGAGGCGGTCGAGTTCTTAGCATCGTGTCGCGCGGCGCCACCGCGAGCAGGGAGCTACGTGGCGCCAGTGTTAGTTCCAGTCGCGCCTGCGATGGGCCAGACGGGCCTCGACGATCCTTTCCCGCGACGGGTGACGAAGCTGCTAGCGACCGCGCTGCGCGCAACTTCGGACGCGCTCGACTCAGGCCAAGATGAACTTCTCCTCACGGGCGCACGTAGCGGATTGAGTTCGAACCTACTCGGTGCGTTTTCTGAACTCAGGCCACCAGGGCAGGGGTACTTGGAGGTGTCATTCACCTGGGCCCCCGGTCGCAAAGCACCAGACACGCCTCGGGTTGTGAGATTCGAACATACTTTGTTCGACGCGATGGCCGAGGCAGCCCGTGTGTTGCGGGAGACGACGCCATCTCCAGGAACAACGCTTGAGGGGTATTTTACGAAACTCGAGCGCTCGCCGCGAGATACGACCGCGCCCGGCGAGGTCGCACTGGTCGCGCAGGTCGAGGAGCGACCGAACTCGACGCAGGTCTATATGACCTTGTCCGCACAAGCCTATCAGGCGGCGTTGGACGCCCACGGCGACGCCGCGCGAGTCCGGGTCACGGGCACGCTCGCCAGGAACGGCCGGCGCTTCGTCCTAAGAAATCCCGGTGACGTCGTCCGAGTGCTCGATGACGACGACACGTGACCGCGCCTTTCGCCGAAGCTCAGCCAAGCACCGAGACGAGCCAGCGGTGCACGGGCATCAGATCGCCGAGCCGCTTACCGCACCACGTAGCGAAGGCAGCCGTGCTCGCGAGCTTGGGCAGCGGCTCCCGAAACCGGACCTGGAATCCCGTCCTTCGCAGCAGGTCTTCACGGGGATGGCCGTCGTCCCAGGGACTCGGCACGCGCTTTAGAGAACTCCCGGCGACCTCGATGTCGTGACGTCGATGTTTGCGTTGAAGCTCGGCGATGCAACGCGCGAGCGTCTCCCCCCGCGTTTCCGCCACGGCCTCGCGCCAACGGACCCGCGTCTCGGGCGTGAAGCCAAACCCGCTCGCAAAACCGACCGACTCCGAATCGACCCGTAGCCACAGCATTGGTGCGCTCTTCTTGTCCGGCCCCTGCCAAGTCGTCATCAGCAGGTGGTCCTTGTAGCGCGCTGACCCGGGCTTTGCGAAGCGAAGGTCACGGTGAAGCGGCGAAATGGAACCACGCGGGTCGACGGTGAGCGCGGGCTCCAACGCTTCCGCCAGCTCGGTGATCAGCGCGGCGCCAGGCCGGCGTATGCCTCGGGCAAGCGTCTCGCGTGCGGCCTCGAAGCGCGTCTTATCGAAAGTAGGAAGCTCGCCCAGTAAGGCGAGCGCGGCGGGGTCGAATCCTTCAAACGGCACAGGGGCGGTCCTCCCCGGCTAGACGAACGAGTCGCGTAGATCCAGACACGCTCGATTGTACGACGTGGTCCCGCGGGCACGCGCGGACTTGGTCCCGCGGCCGACGTCTCGTTTGCGCCCCAAATCAGCGCTACATTGCGGCATGTCGACTCAAGATGCCGTTTGCGGCGGATGCGCTTGCGGAGCAGTCCGGTACGAACTACTTGGCAAACCCAAGTTCTCGTTTTTCTGCCAGTGCCGTCAATGCCAGCATCTCAGCGGAACCGGCCACTCGGCGGCGTTTCTGACCGACGCCCAAGCGACGACCATCACCGGAAAGCTGCAATTCTGGGATCGCACGGCCGCCAACGGCAACGTTGTAAGCCAGGGGTTTTGCCCGACGTGCGGCTCGCCAGTGCTCAACAAAAACTCGGGCATGGCCGATTCGTTTTTCGTCAACGCGGGGACCCTCGACCGTCCACAAGAGTTAAAACCCGAACGGGTGCTCTATCACGATGAAGCCCAACCCTGGGACATGCTCGATCCTACGAAGCTGTAAGATCGAGGCACGCCCGGCTCTGAGCGGGCCGTCGCGGCATGCGGCCGCCGTGCGTCATCACAGCTGCGCCGGAGGCTTGTAGATGAAGACGTTTTCCTCGACGTCGTTCACGAGCACAAACACGTTGCGGTGGGGGCTGTAGCGGAAGCGACCGTACGTCCCCCATTGCGCCGTCTCGCCCGGGTCGTCTCCGTCGGGGTTGTACACCGTCGCTGTCCAGTCCTCGGGATCCCAGACGTAGATCCTGCGTTCCCCTGACCACGCCACAAAGCGGTCATGCATCGGCGCGTAGACGAACCCCGGACGAGGTCCCAGGACCGGAATGTTTGCGGGGACAGGAATCTCGGTGAACACACTGGAGGGCGCGTTCAGATCGAATGAACGCATGATGTTGTCCGGGCTACCGTCCAGCTGCACGAGTTGGTTTCGGGCCGTGTCGATGTCGGCGGTGCCATTGAGCCCGTTCGTATTCCCGAACGCCTCCCAGCTGTCTGCTCTGACGTCATACCGAACGAATCCCGAGTTGCCACTACCGACAACCCATACGTCGCCGTTCGTATCGACCGCACTCGCGCCCCTACCGATGGAACCGTCAGGCCTATCGGCGACGAATCGCCACTCCCCGCACCCAAACTGGTAGCAAATGACGCGGGGCGGGCTCGTCTGGGCGCCTGGATAGTAGCTACCACCGAGATAGCAAAACTGGTCGTTCTCGGCGTCGTAGATGTTCTTATTGTAGGTGTGCGAGGAGCGTGGCTGTTGGTAGTCGAGAATGTCTACGATCTCCGGCTCGTCGCAGTGCTCGTAGTCGATGTAGATCGTGTAGTTCGGGTTGAGCCAGCGCTCGGGGACCTCGTAGGGAACCTTGGGGTACAGCGCGCAGGGCTCCAGGGCAACGTAACGCATCGCTTCTGTGGGGCTTGAGCCGTCGGCGCCCACCGGCAACTCCGTCAGTCGACTCCAGCTCATCTGTGCGAGGTCGAACGCGAAGATGTTGTTGTAGTACGAGTCGCCGTGCCCGCCGCCGTAGACCAGCATACGGTCGCGCGTGTGGTCGTATGCCGCCCCGCTCCATGCATCAATGACCGAACCACAGAAGTAGGCGTTGTAGGGGTCCGGACAGACATCACGCATCCAGGTGTTGTCGAGCGCAAGCCATGAGTCGGGCGGCATCGCGGCGATCGCATCGTCCACCGGACCCGACGGGGGCGTTGTTGGAGAGGCAGGGGCGCACTCTTCAGGCGCGCGGCCGTCGTCGGTTTCGGGTGCCGCGGTCGACTCCGTCGCTTCAGTTCCCGAGCCATCGGCGGGCGTCGCGGATCCGGTGGTGGGCCCGGAGCTCGGGGTCGTTTCCTCCGTTGTGCGGGCGCCGCTCGACGCCGTGCTGGCGCCCGTGGTGCCACCCTCGATGCCATCGGCGGAGTTCGAGTCTGAGCCGCAGCCCCCGACAATCAATGTCGATACGAGGACCGCCCGCGTAACTTGGCGTTTGTGGGTAAGGCGTGTTGCGTCGGGTGGCTGCTGGTCCGGCATGCGAAATCCTGGGCACCCCAAAGAGGCGCGAACCCAGATTTGGTGCGCGCGCAGGGCAAAAAAGACCGGAGCGCGACGTGGGTATGCGCCTGCGTGTCCGTCAGGCTCCACTCGGCCGGCCTTCCGCCCCGTACTACGCGTCGTCCAGCACGTCGGCGGCGGCACGCATCAGCGCGTCTTCGGCGGCGGCATCGTCTTTACACGCTCTGAGTGTGGCGCTGAGGTCGTTCTGAACGATCATCGTCGCGATGGTGCTGAGCAGGCGCAGGTGCGCCTCACGATCGCTGGGCGGCCCAACGAGGCAAAAGACGACGTCGACCTTGCCGTGGGACCCGTACTCGACGGGCTCCTGCAGGGTCATCAATGCCAGTTTGGTGTTCTTGGCGTTGGGCAGTGTTGCGTGGGGAATCGCGACGCCCTCTCCCATGCCTGTGTTTTGAACGCGTTCGCGCTGCCACAACGCGTCGTAGATTTGCGTCGCGCTTGCCGATTCGAAGACCGGGGCCAGCATGGCGCCGAGCATCGTGAAGATCTGCTCCTTCTTTGTCACGCGCACGCGGGCACGGCTCGCGGCCGGGATTAGAATCGGGCGGCGCACCGAGGCGCCCGACATCTCCGCCGTCGCAGGCGCCGAAAGCAGCGAGGAGTGGGCGACTGCCCGAGGTGCGCGCAGCCTTAGCACCGCGCAGTGGGCTTGCTCGGTAATCGACTCTTCCGGGGTGGGCACGAACATGGACTTCAGCGGGCGCTCAGCGGGCGCGCCCAGGACGATCAGGTCGAACCGCGCGGTCGCATGCACCAGGCTGCGAACGCGATCTCGGCCCCGGAGCAGTTCGCTCGCCGCCGGCTGATGACACAGTCCGTGGAGTTCCGCCTGGTAGCGGCCGATCTCTTCGGCGCGATCTTCGGGCGCCTCCTCGTGTAGGAACCGAACAAAGGTCAGATCCGCGTGGAAGAGTCCTGCCAGGTCGTCTGCGGTGCGGGTCACCAGGGCGTCGTGAGGTCCGGGCTCGGCCAGGACCATGATCTTGCGGTAGGTCCGGATGCCCGCGTCCTTGAACAGCGCGAGGTTGCACGGCATGTGCTCGGTGAGCCATTTCATGGGGTTGCGGACGATGAGGCCGCGCATGCTGCGGTCGCGCCACGCCATGATGACCCACCCCAACTCCTGCTGTCGGACGTAGTCGAACACGGTCTGACGGACGTCGCGCGTGAGCACGAGGTCGAGTCGTGTCTCCACGCCACGCTCCTGCCCAAGACCGGTCACTCGGCGTTCCAGTGACTCCACGCGGTCGTCGGGCTCTGAAGCAATATCGGAAAGGTCTGTTTGCTCCGGGACGTCGCGCAGCACCAGGACATCGAGCTTATCGTCCGCGCTCAGCGTCATGCCCAGATGAACGAGCGCTTCGGGTGATGGCTCCTTGCCGAACAGCGCGACCACGGTCTGAGCGCGCGCCTCCGGGAAGGGGGTTGTTTGTCGGTCACCCGTCAGCCCCGCCAGCAGGTCTGCGCGCGGGGCCATCTGCTTGAACACCCCGAGGCGCGTCACCTTGCGCCCGTACACGAGGTAGAGCAGTCCGCCCGCCACCACCGCGATCGTAAGGCCGACCAGGGCGAGCATGCCCATGCTCACCAAGATGACGAGTCCCGTCGCGATCCCTCCGAGCTGGATGTACGGATACATCGGCGATTGGAACGGCGGCTTGTACCAGTGCGCTTCGCTTTCTCGCAGGATGAGTACGGCGACGTTGACCGCGACGAACGATGCGATCATGAACGCGCTGGCGAGTTTCGCGATGCGAATGACGTCCAGACTCAGCAGCATCGCGGCCATGGCGGTGCCGGTGACGATGATGGCGAGCACGGGGGTGGAAAAGCGTGGACTGACGCGCTGAAGCGGGGATGGGACCAACCGATGCCGGCCCATCGCGAACGGAAAACGTGACGCCGCGAGCAGTCCCGCGTTTGCCATAGCGAGCAGGGCGAGGACGGCGGTGACGGCGATCGCCGCCTTTCCGACCGGTCCACCCACAAGACTGCCGAGCGATGCGATTGGCGTTGCGTCGCCTTCGAGCTGGGCGAGCGGGAAGACCGTGGCGAGGACAGCGGCGACCGCGGTGTACAGCGCCGCCATGCCGATCAGCGAGATCAGGATGCCGCGGGGAATGTTGCGCGCCGGGCTGCGGACTTCCTCGGCGACGGCAGCGATCTTTGTGACGCCCGCGTACGAGACAAACACGAGTCCGGTGGCCGCGAGCAGACCGGACGTGCCGTTGCGCATCCACGCTCCGGCTGCTGGCGCTTGCGGGGGATCGAAGCGCATGCCCAGGACAACGAGCACGACCAGGGCACAGAAACACACGGCGACGACGATGGTTTGCACGCGGCCGACCTTGCGGACCCCGAGTACGTTGAGCCCAATCACCAGAACAATGAGCCCGAGCGCGGGCACGGTTTTTGGGGCGTCAACAAGCAGTGCGAGGTACCCCTCCAGCACAACGAGGGCGAACGTGCTCTTGAGCAGCAGCGAGAGCCACAACCCAACGCCCGCTATGGTGCCAACCAGCGGGCCCATCGCTCGCTCGATGTAGAGGTACGCGCCCCCGGATTCGGGCATTGCGGTCGCGAGCTCTGCCTGGCTGAGTGCCGCCGGTAGCACCAGTAGCGCTGCGGCCAGGTATGCAAACCATAGGGATGGCCCAGTCATCTGAGCCGCGACGGCCGGCAGAACGAAGATCTCACCGCCAAGCATGGCGCCAACCGAGATGGCGACCACGTTGAAGAGATTCAGACTGCGTTCGAGCTTGGGCAATCAGCAACCCGAGGAGGGCGAGATCGTCGCCCGGCGGGCCGCGGCGCGCAACTACCGGACTGTGCAGTGTCGGTTCGCAGGCCCAGGGCCACGCTTTGTCGTGGCGCGTTGGCTCGTGGTAACGCATTGTCCCGAACTGGTGTCATGTCTGTGAGCACGCTGGACGAGCAACGTATCGCCGCCTACGTCGGCGGTGAACTCGATCCGTCGCAGCGGGCAGCTGTGGAGGCTGAACTCGATGCCAATCCACAGTGGCTCGCGGTCGTCGCCGTACTCGCGCGTGCGGCACGAGTTGATGCGTCCGCCGAAGGTGCGCCGACGTCTGGCACGCCCGCACCAGGCACTGAAGTGGGCCGCTACACCCTTGGGGAGTTGCTGGGACGCGGGGCGACCGGGGTGGTGTGCGCGGCCTGGGATCCCGAACTTCGCCGACACCTCGCGGTGAAACTCGTCGACCCTGCGCTGTTGGACGATCCCGCGCGGGCGCAGGCTCGGCTGTCGCGAGAGGCCAAAGCGCTCGCTCGCGTGGAGCACCGCCACGTTGTTCGCGTGTTTGATGTTGGATTGTGGCGAGGTCGCGTTTTTGTTGCGATGGAGCAGCTGGGCGGTGGCACCCTAGACGCCTGGCGACGTGAGGCCGCACCAAGTTGGCGCGACGTGGTGCGACGTTGGATCGACGCGGGCGAAGGGTTGGCGGCCGCGCACGCTCAGGGGCTGGTGCATCGCGACTTCAAGCCGGCCAACGTCATGCTCGATGATGAAGGGCGCGTCGTTGTCGTCGATTTTGGGCTTGCGCGGGAAGTCGCTGGGCCATCGCGTCCCCCGACGCCGGACACCACGCCTCATCCACACGCGCTCCCAGAGTTTTCCGATCTCACTCGGACGGGCGCGTCTGTCGGGACCCCGGCCTACATGCCTCCAGAGCAGCACGCGGGCGGTAACGCGGAACCGGCCTCCGACCAGTACGCATTTTGTGTTTCGCTGTACGAAGCGCTGGCTGGCACGTTGCCCTCGGGGGTCGTTCGTGCGCCGATGCCTGCGCTCACCGACCGCGTGCCCCGTAGTGTGTGGACGGCGCTGGCCCGTGGACGTGCCGAAGAGGCCGCGCATCGCTACGAAGGCATGCGGCCACTGCTCGACGCCTTGACCCGTGTCGTCTCAAAGCGTTCGTCGCGATGGCCTGCGGTGGTTGCTTTGGCGGTTGTTGGCGGGGGCGCGTTGCTCTTTCGCCCTTCAGACGATCGCTGTTTGGGTGCCCCGCCTGTGCTGCCACAGGGAGTCGTGGAGTCCATTCGTAAGCAGAGCGAACCTTTCGCGGGCGATATCGCCGACCGCGTCGCTGAGGGGACCACACGATTCTCTCAAGCATGGTCGCTGCAGCGAAGCCAGGCGTGCACAGCATTTGCAACGGGGAGCATCGACGATGCAGCGCTGGACCGAACCGTGCTTTGCCTTGCGGCGCAGCAACGGCGAGCCACGACGATTATCGAGGCGTTGCGTGATCCCGACAGCCGTGCGCTGCGGAACGTGGATAAGGTCGTCGATCTGCTCCCGACCACCGCCGATTGTGCCAAGCAAGGGCAAGCGCCCATGGCACTGAGCGAGCGTCGTCAGCTTGAGGTGCTCCTCGATGACATCGCCAAACTCGAGATGGGCCGCTTGTTGGGCGGTGCCGATGGTGTGGCCGCGGCGAAAACCCTGGTCGTGCGGGCCGACGAGCTTGGGCACGCGCGCATGCGGGCCTCGACTCGTCAGCAGTTGGGCTTGGAATACGAAACTGCAGGGGAGCTTCTCGCGGCCGCGCGTCTGTATCGTGAAGGGGCCGAGATTGCGATGGCTGCGGGCATCGCCCGGCAGGCTGCGAGGTTGCTTGTGCGAACGGCTTGGGTCGTTGGCTATGGCCGCGGCGAGCTTGAGGAGGGGCGCCGTCTCGTTGAACACGCAAAAGCGTGGTCCAAGCGCGGGGAGCCAGACGCAGCTCTCGATGCCGATCGGTTCTCGACGCTGGGGTTCATCGAACTCACAGCGGCACGAACGGTTGAAGCTGAGCAGGCGTTCGCCTCCGCCTACGAACGTGCCCAGGCGATCCCCGAGGGACATCCGGAGCGCGATGAGCTGATCGTCGCCGCGCTCAACGGTTTGGGGTCGGTCAATGTCACGACGCAGCACCTCGACGTCGCGCGCGAGTATTTGTCTCGGGCCGCACAACTCCAGGCCGACCGGGTCGGCCACGACCACCCCACCGTGGCTCAGATCCGAAACAACGTTGCCTCGCTGCTGCGGAGTGAGGGACGTCTGGAAGAGTCGCGCGAGATCTTCGAAAACAATCTCGAGATCTTTCGGGACAACTACGGAGAGGCGAGCCCGAGTACTGGCGCGACGCTTGTGAACCTCGCGGTGGTGAATCTCGACCTGGGCAACGGCGAAGCGGCGCTCTCGCTCGCCGAGTCTTCCCTGCGGATCGCGACCCAGGTGCAGGGCCCCCACGCGTTGGCAACCGCAAAAGCGCTGGCGTTGCGCGGCGTAGCCCACCACAGCCTGGGTCGAAACGAACGTGCACTGGCTGATCTCCGCGAGGCCCGCTCTATGATGTGCAGTGCGTTGGGGGAGACACACAAAGAGGTAGGACTGCTGGACGAGACGATAGGCGTCACATTGCTGGCGATGTCGCGTCCCGACGAAGCGCTCGCGAGCTATCGCTCGTCCCTGGAAACACTGGGCAAGGCGTGGAGCGAGCAAGATTCTCGACTGGGGGTCGTGTGGTTGGGTCGAGGCCGGGCCGAGCAGTCCTTGGCGCAGTTCGATGATGCCGGTCGCTCCTACGCCAAGGCAATTGCGCTGGACGGCGGCTGTGCGCAGGACGCCCAAACGCAACTCGCCACGCTGTCCGGCAAGGGGACTGCCGCCACCCCGTGAGGGCATCGAGGCGAGCGGCGACGAACGGCGGATCTAGAACGCCGACACCACTTCGACGGTTGCGCTGAGGTTCGCCGACAGGCTGCCGCTGGCGTCTGCGAGGGCACTCGCAGCGAGCGGGAGTTCCCCGAGCGCACACTTGGCGCCGACCGTTGCTTTGAGGTCGCCGCTGGTGCTTAGGTCCTCAATCGTGCCTCTAAGCGCACCTTCGGCGGAGGCAACCAGGGCGACCGCCGCATCCCCGATGAGTTCCGCTTCCACGCGAGCGGCGAGTAGCCCCGCGAAGTGGCCTCGGAATCCTTCAAGCCACGCGCGGAACTCAGCCTGCGCGTTGAGGTCGCCTGCGACCTCCGCACTCCATTCGAACTTGAATGCGAGTGTGGGTGGCGTGCATGTCACCGAGGCACTCGCTTTGGCATCGACCGTCGCTTCACACTCGGCGCTGACCGACGGAGGCTCGACCGTGCCTTCGCAACGCGCGTCGCACTCGATCGCCGCGCCCGCCTTGGCTTCGCAACTCGCACTCGCTGTCGCCTCGCATCCACCATCGGGGGCGGTGTATTCGCAGCTCCCCTGGCAACTGAACTCGCACTCTCCGCCCGCGCTCATGTCCACGGCGCACACGCCTTCGCAGTCGCCGTCGCAACGCCCTTCGAACCCGTTGGGACCACCTTCGCCGTCACATGTCCCGCGGCAGGTGCCTTTGCACTCGTCCCCGGCCGTAAACTCGGCGACGCACGACCCGGAGCACACGCCCGTCGAGCAGTCGAAGCCGGGTGCGGTGCCCGAACACTTGAGTTCAGCATCCCCGCTGCAACTAGCCGCGACGCCCGCTTCGGCCTCGCACGAGCCGGAACATTTCGCCGACACTTCCCCCGGATCGACGTCGACGTCGCACTCGGCCGCGGCCGAGACACTGGCCTCTACGCTCGCCTGGCACCTCGGCGGTTGGTAGTCGATGGTAAGGCCGCCGTCGATGTAGCCGGCGAGGTGTCCTTGCATTGCGCCTTTCAGCTCAGCCCCTGTCGACCCGGACTCCAGGCCGACCGACGCACCAATCGCGTCGAGGTCCGCGCGCAGCGCCCCGCTGAGTCCGACCATCGCGGCGTTGAGGTCGATGGCGGCACCAAAGAACGCATCGATTGACGCGATCCCCGAGATGCTCGACTTGCCTTCTGCGAACCCGCCAGCGGTGCAGTTGACGTCCAGTCCGCACTGTTCGGCCAAATCGCCGGCCAGTCCGTCCGCCTCGCAGCCTTGGAGCGTCGCCCCTCCCAGGCCAAGCGTGAGTCCCAAAGTCGTCAAACCCAGATAGTTGCGATGCTGTCGTTTCATGGGGGTGCTCCTCGCCGAGGAGAGCGGCAGATGATGCCGCCCGACGGCGTGTAGCGGTTCGTTCCCACCACGGTCGATTTTTCGCGAGCGCGTCGAAAAAAGATCAGTTCGCGGTCGTCGGGGCGCAGGCGCGAGCCACTCGGGCCAGCTGAGACGAGACAGGGAATGCCTTGCGCAGCGCGGCGGCTGTCTGTTTGCCAGCGTTGTTTTTGCCAGCGTCGCACTGGGCCCGGGCTCGCAATGCCAAACGGTCCTCGGCGAGTTGCCCGTGGGGAAATCGCTGGGCGTGCTCAGTCAGCGACGCCAATGTGGCGGCGTAGTCACCACGTCTGTAGGAACGGCGTGCCGTGGCCAGGAGGCCGGCCTCCTGCGCCAGGGTCGACACTTTGGGCGATGCGGCGGCAGCCTCCGGGCTGAGTTCCGGCGCCGTGGATGGGACCAGGGTCGCCTCGCGCGGCCGACTTTGAGTTTTTGACGGACGCTTCGAGGGTCGAGTCTGTGCGCCGGGCTTGTCGGTGACTGGCGGCACCGGGGAGTGCATCTCGTGGGCGATCGTGGGGATCGCCTCCGGCGGAGGCGCGGCCGGCGGCGTATCGCTCTCGAGGTCGGGGGCCGTCCTCGGATCTTCGAGTTGCGCCACCGGTGCATCGATATCAGAGCGCGTTTGCTCGGAGGCTGCGATGGCAACTTTCGCCTGGGGTTCGTTGATCTCCCCGTTCCCGCCCCAGTAGGCCGCACCGCCCGCGGCGGCCCCACCAAGCGCTGCCACCAGCAGTCCTTTGGCCCACGGCGTCATCGATGCCGCAGCGCTGGCTGGGCTGCCGACACCGCTCGGGTCCACGATAGGGCCGATATCGTTCGCGACGCTATGTGAGATCTTGGCCCACGTCGGGTCCATGTTCGCATTCATGGCATTGGCCGACGGGGCCAGCGCTTCGCGCTCG
>JAESSZ010000669.1 GCA_016763875.1 Nannocystaceae bacterium | reverse complement strand
GCTGGATCCTCTTGCTGACCGGTCGGCGGAACGGGACTCGGGCTCACGGCTTGGAGGACCGTCGCGTCGAGCGCCATCGCGATCGAAAGGCCGAACACGTAGTGTCGGTCGGCGCAGTCCTTGGTCGTCCACTCGAACCGCCGCTCGCTTACGAAGTCACCGTCCGACTTGATCTCGTACCGAACGCCGTGAACTTGCGGGTCTTCCTCAACCGAGATGGTGAGGCGAGGATCGATTGTCTCGCGCCGAAGCCAAAGGACAATGCGAGCGGCCAAGCGATCGTGCTCTAGGCAACTATCGTCGGCGTCAACCGTCAGCGCATCGCCGACCGCGATCTCGCTGGCCGGCCGCGACTCGACTTGCGGTGCTTGCCCGGGGGCGAAGGCGAGAGAGTGGGCGAGAGCCGCCGCAACTGCGAACTGCGTCAGCATCGGAATTGCCCGAGGCCTTGTGTCGCCTCCAGGGACGCACCGACATCACCTCCGCGCCGCCGAAGGTATCAGTTTCGGCGTCGCTACTCGAACGGATTGACGCCGGGGTCGAGGTTGATGGTCAGATTCATCGTGAACACGGCTGGCGCCCCGCTCCCGGCCCGGTTGGCGCGAGTTGAGACAACCACCCCGTCCTTTGCCGCCTCGAATTCTTCCGCCAGGACCGGGTTGAACAGCACGTAGACCCCGGTGGATGTCGTCGCGTCGGCGTTGAACGTACCGTCGGTGTTGAGGTACCGCAGGATGGCCCCCGTATTGGCGCCATTATCAAGGGAGACGATCTTGATCCCGGCCGCGGGTTCGCCCGTGTAGCGATTGCGGGCAACGCCAACGACCCCGCCATTGTCGCCCAGCGGAAGGAATCCCTCCAAGGCCGCATCGTTGCCGAGCGCCGCGTTCCATGCGTCGATGTCGGATTGCGGCACCGCGAACAGATCGTGGATCGCGTTGGAAGCCTCGTACGGTGGTTCGGCCAGCCCCGTCGCGGTGTCGACAAAACCCGAGGCACGAATCGTCGCGACGATCCCGATCTGGTCCACCGGTGTCACCTCTAGCTCGATACGACCGTCGCCATCGGCCGTCGTCTCGCCGATGGGCGTCGCGTTGTCGGGACCCATGAGTCCGATCTCTAGGGCGTTGTAGACGGCAACTTCAGTGGCGGGGATCGGTGTATTGCCGGGGAACTCAAGAACCGTGGCGGTCACGGTCAACTGCCCATCCGCAGGATCGGGCTCACAGACAGCCTCGGCCAGCGGTGGGTTATCTCGGAAGGTTCGGCAGTTGCACGTTGCGCAACCCATATTGTTGTAGCACTGCCCTGGCGGGTCGTAGAACAGGTTTTCCTCGCCACCTTCGCCGCATGCGCCTGGACCTGCGTCGCCGCCAGATCCGGTGTCGTCAAGTCTCCCCGTCCCGCCATCATCGTCCGCGGAGCCCTCACCGTCGTCGGCGCCAGTGTCGGAAACTTGGGACCCCTCTGCGTCGTCGGCCGGACAACCGAGCGTCGGGACGAGGAGCAGGAGCGGGAGCAGAGGGCTGAGCGGGGTCGCGATGCGCTTCATGTCTTTGTTCCTTTTTGGCGCCTTGGTCGGCTACCACGCAGCGGGTGCACCTCGATCGATAGACCAAACAGCTCGAGGCTCATTTCGTACTTCCCGTTGTTGACGATGTTCCCGTAGATGTTCGGGTCGCCCGGAAACCGAAAAGCATTGGCTTGCGAGATCCCACGCTCGACGGTGACATCACGCTGGAAGATGTGCAGGTATCCCGCCGAAAGATCGAGCTGCGGGATCATGTGCCAGGTGAGGCCACCACCAACGCCCAGTTGATCCGAGAACGGGAACCGGATCGTGTAGGTCGTGTTGCCTTTGGGGTACGCCGACGATGCAACAAATCCGCCCGCTCGCACGGTGAGATGGCCCGGCAAGACCTCGACATCCGAGCCCAAACGCAGCTGATGGGTATTGCGGAACTGCAGCGGTGGCGGCGTCGCGATGATCGGCGCGAAGGCGACTCCGCTGCCGAACGTGTCGAGATAGAGCAGGTCGGTGTCGTCAAACTGGTCGGGCGTGAAGTCCGAGTCGGGATTGGAGAACTGCACGTCGATCCCATCGACGACGCCGTAGTTCTCAAAAACGTAGTCCAGCTCAAGGTCGAAGCGCTCGTGAATGAATCGAGCCCCAGCGCGCAGTACGGTGGGAAAGGTCTGGCGGAGTTCAACACGCGCGGCGCTAGCAAGCGTCGCATCGGGGGTCGTCATGCTCGGGCTGTAGTCCAACGTACCCGTGGCCTGGGTGCGATACGGAAGTCGCACTGACAAGCCGACCTCCAAGAACCGCAGCGGTTGCGACAGCACACCAAAGTTCGCAGACGGCACAAACTTGTCGGCGACGACCACGGTCGTCGTCGCGTCGCCGTTGAAGTCTTCGTTGCTCATGGCGCCCGTTGCACCGGTCCGTGTCTTGAGCTGAAAGTCAGCGGAGAACCGACCGGCAAGAAAGTTCGCGCCAACAGAGAAGTACCGATTGAGGCGATACGAAACGCCGCCGCCCAGCGCGAAGAACGAGAAGTCCCCGGTGGTGATCGTGTAGCGCTGAGAGCCCTGCCGGGGCCAGTCATGGCTGCCAAACCCAACCGGTGCCGCCAACCCAAACTGCAGCGAGAGGCCCTTGACCCCCACGTCACCCCAGCTCACCACGAACAACGGAGAAGGACCGAACTTGGCCGCGTTCTCGACGGTTGCGTAGGGATCGCCCGTGTTCACATCGAGCGACGGGTCTAAGACATCCGCACCATTTTCGTTGCCGGGCGGCACCAGGCGCTCGCCAGAGCCTCGTCGCGTGAAGCGGTTCGACAGCCGCACCACGTTGCCCGACAACAGCACGTTGGGGCCCGATAGTTTGGCGAGCCCAGCGGGGTTGTAGTGGAAGGCCGAAAGGTTGTCGGCGCGAGCGACAAGCGCCCCTCCGCGACCGATGCCCACTGTGCCCACAGCGGGCACTTCAAACCCACCCGCACGCACCTGTGAGGACGTCGCCACGACCATGGCGCCAACACAAGCCGCAGCGCCCATCGAGCAGTGCCGGAATCTTCGTCTTCGCAACCGCACCACAGATCCACGAGTATATCGGGATCCGTGCGCCTGGGACGTACCTTGAACGACTCCAGACGACATGAATGTCGCTTGCTGGTGGCGTGTCGCGCGGACGTTTGCGCGGATAGCCAAACAACTTTGCTGGGGCCTTGGCGATTCGCACAAGTGATCTGCTGGTGCGCGAACTAGCGCGCGGGGCGCTCCAGCGGACTCAATCTTCTCTCGCCCCGAGCGATGCGGACCATCGGTGTCACTCCTCCGCCCGACCCATGTACTCCTCGCCGCTTCCCTCGGTTTGTGCGCCTGTGCGCCGGGCGATGAACTCGGCGCCACTGCCCCCGACGCAAGTCAGGAGTTCAGATGCGCGACCGACAACGGCGCCGCCATTATCGGGCTCGACAGCCTCGTGCTTTGCGGCAACGTCGTCGTCGGCGGCATCACTTCGGTCGATATCTACAGCAACAAGTTGGTGCACCTTTCGGGGTCTGCGGAGCTCGGCGGCGACGTCGTCGTGGCTGAGGGTGGCAAGTTCGAGCGGTCCGGAAATGCGATCTCGTTCCAAGGTGAAATGCGGAAGATACCCGACCGAATCGCGGTCGAGCCCCAGATAGCGGAGGCGGCAGCGGCCAAGTTGAGCAACAACAACGCCGCTCTCCGTGTGGGCAACGCATCGCCGATCAGCAGCGGCAAGCTCAAACTCAGCGGCAAAACAACCCTCCGGGTGCCCGCAGGCGACTACTACTTCGACAGCGGCATCAAGATATCCGGCCAGACGACGATCATCTTGGAAGGGCCGGCTCGTTTCTTCGTGAACGGCACCACCAAGTTCACGGGGACAACCAGCACGAGTGACGGAGGCCCGTACACCCTCGAGATCATCTCGGTCTCAAGCAGTACGGTCACCATCGCGGGTACCGCAACGGCGAAGCTGCACGTCTCGGCACCACTGGCGCACGTCAAGATGAGCGGGAACTCAACGTTCACCGGTACGATCTTGGGGCGCTCGGTCACCATCAGCGGAAGATCCAGAATCGAGTCTGGCGGGGATGCGTCGAACTACGACGGGCCTTGCGACGATGGCGGCGATTCGAGTTCGGGAGGCCCGCCGCCAGGCACAGGTGGCGACGACCTACCGCCCGCCGACGGCGGACCCCATGACCCCGACGGCGACGACGGGCCGCCACCCGATGGAAACTCCGGCTCCTAGAGAGCCGAACTGCTCCGACACGACATTTCCCCGAAGACCAAGGTGAACGCCATGCCCCGACTGCAACTTCTACTCGCAACGACGCTCCTCACCGCACCTGCGTGCGCAGAGGACTCCGATCGCAATCCGGCGCCCGTGAATCAGGGTGTAGACGACGATGACGGTGCGGCAGCGACGGGTGCGGCCGCAAGCAACGACGACGAGAGTGCGGATGGGGGCGCGGACGACGGATCAGACGGCGCCACACAACCCACTGCGACGGACTGTAATGACGGCCTCGACGCAGACGGCCAATGCACGTGCAACTCCGACAAGAGCTGCGCCACCGCGTGCGAAGGCGAGAGCTGCGCTATTGCCTGTGAAGCGATGGCACAGTGCGAGATCGACTGCGCCACCACCGGTGAGTGTGCGCCAAGCTGCACCGACACAACGTCGTGCGCGGTCGAATGCGGCGGGTCGGGCGACTGCCTCGGCACCTGCGAGGCGAGCGCCGAATGCGAGACCGAGTGCAGCGACTCCGAAAACTGCTCGTCGTTGTGCTCCGATGCCGCCAGCTGCGACATCGACTGCGGAAGCAGCGAGGGGTGCGACACAACCTGCGCCGATAGCTCGTCGTGCAGCGTGGCCTGCAGCGCGGCCAACGGCGCATGTTCGTTGCAGTGTACCGACAGCGCGACCTGCCAACTCGCCTGCCCTGACGGCCAAGAATGCGGGCTGACCTGCACGGCTGACGCGACCTGTAGCTGCACAGGTGCGGGCTGCCTGTTGACCTGCGATGGCGGCGAAGCCGAACTGTGTGCCGACGGGATCACCTCTGCGTGTCCTGGCGGATGCCTGAGCGAGTAGCCCGAGCGTCGGCCTTGCCCCGCTCGCCCTAGGCCGTGTACATATTCCGCCGAGATGTGGCCGCTCTTCGTATCCTGCGCGCCAGGACTGGAGCGCATGCTCGCCGAGGAGCTCGGGACGCAGGGGCACAGCGACGCCCGCGCCGAACCCGGCGGCGTCGCCCTCACCGGGGACGCGCGCGCGCTCATGCGCATCAACCTGCAGTGTGGTCTTGGCGCGCACGTGCTCATGCGCGTTGGCAGTTTCGAAGCGAGGCACTTCTCGGCATTGGTCAAACACGCAGCCCGGCTTCCGTGGTCGGACTTGCTACCAAAAGGGGTGGGATGGACCGTGCGCGCGACTTGCCGCCGCTC
>JAESSZ010000069.1 GCA_016763875.1 Nannocystaceae bacterium | reverse complement strand
GGCGAACTCGTGCCGCCTCCCGAGAACACGCCGGGCGGCTTCGGACCGTAGGCCTGCGTTCTACGGTTGCACGGCGTTGAGCGAGTTTGGCGTCTCAGCGCTGCTGGCGGCCACACCCATACCGACGAGCGAGGCTCCGACCGCGGCCGTGATCGAAACGGCTCGAGCAAAGCGCATCATCGCGGATGCGCCGTGCTGGGAAGGTGCCCCGGACACTGCAGCCACCGAGCCGGTGTGCGTGTCGTATACGAACTTGTTGACCATCGCGTGTCAGAAGTGGGTGCAGCTTTAGTGTGCCAAATATCCAACGATTGGCGCGTGACTCCAACACATTTGAAGTCGTTCGACGTTCTCGTCACGCGTACAACGAGGATGGGTGACCACACTATTTACGGCGAAGTAGCGGGCGCAGCACCCGCCTTCGCGATAGCAGGAGCAACACGCAGATCCACCACGAGGCGATGCCTTTGGACCCCACCACGGCACACGCGGACACATCGCGATTCCGCCCCAGCGGTTCGTCGCCCGGCGCCTCCGGCGAACGGTCGAAAGCGGGCGCATCGCTCCCCAGTTCGGCGACTCGGAAACCGCCCGCAACGACATCATCGTTGAGTGGGTCACTCGCCGTCGCCTCGAAGTCCCCTGCACCGTCGCCGTCTACCGCCACCAAGTAGAAATCGAGATAGCCCGCACCGGCCTCGGGCGCTTGCCACGAGAACGTCCACGTCGTTTGGTCGCGGGTGCCACGGCTGAAGAGAGCACCGCCGCCCGCCAGCGTGATCATGGCGTCCGCGTCGTAGCCGAAGAACCCGCCGACGTGTTCTCCATTTGCGTCGAGCACCTCGAGTGCGACGGCGTTGTAGTTACCCTTGGTGCCGAGCCCTTTGGTTTCGCCCTGTAGTGCAACCGTGAACTCGTAGACAGCGCCTGGCTCGTACTCGCGTTGGGTGAGCAGCGAGACCGGGTCAGTGCCCGGTGCCAAAGTGATCTTCCCGGGCGAATCGAGGTGACATGCCGCGCAGTCGAAACCGTCGTAACGCGGCGAGCCGGTATACAGAACACCGCCGCCTCCACCCTCGGATGCGTCCTTCTCAAAGAGCGCGGCCGAGTGGTACGCCAGCATCGCAGCGAGCACGAGACTCACTCGGTCGCCTCCCCTTGTCCTGCGTACGCGCACGTCGGATTTTCTGTATCGCCAACGACCCAGGCGAGCAGCGTCTGGTAGTCGTCGTTGTCAGTCTCGCCGAAAACGTCACCGCTGCGATGCAACTCGCGCCCGCGGTGCAGGTAGCCGCCAGCGTCTTCGTCGAGTGGCTTGCGGACCAGGAAACTGTCGCTGGCGGGCGTCCCTGCGAAGCTGGCCGCGCTATCAAAGTTCGCCTGAAGCTCGTCGTCGCGCATGGGAAGATTGAGTTGCACGGGGTCGGCGTCGAGCCGAAGGCGATTGCGGGCAAACACGCGCAGCGGGCGCTGCTCGCTGCCGTGACATTCCAGGGTGGCGCACGACCGCTCCAACACCGGTTGAACCCGGCACCGAAAGAAATGCTCATCGAGATCGACAGCCACGATCGGGTTGCTCTGACAACCGATCAGGCTCATCACGAAAAAGAAGCTACCGATCTGCGCAGAGGCCATGGCGCCGCGGCATCAAGCCGTCCTCATTGCGAGTCGGCGTATTCGGCCGATTACGATCATCGAACCCAGTACGAACATCGAAGACAAAGCGACGGGTAGCCATCCGGGAGCACCCGACGGCGCTCGCGGTGACTGCGAGCGGGCGGCGCCGCTTGTCGGTGGACCCGGGGGATGCGCGAGCAGTCCGAGGCCCCAACCCTGTGCCACCATCGGGTCGCAGTCCGCTGAACCGGCGGGGCAGACCGCGACTCGCACCGCCGCGACATCGTCGTCTAGGGTGTCGCTGTACCCGTCGCCATCCACGCCTGCGATGTAGAACCGTATGCGGCCAGCTTCCTCGGCGGGCACGTTGTCGGGCGCGGTCCAGAAGAACTCCGTGGCGAACGGTGCGAAGGCTCCATTTTCTGCGGGCGTGGGCCGGTCATGAGTATTGCTGGTGATGGCATCACACACGCCGCACGACCAGTCCCCCAACGGTGGATTGCTGGTCGGGTCGACCACCCAGTGTCGTGCCATGATGGACAAGGGACCGCCATCCTCCATGGCGTTGGGAAGCGATTGATTGCCCGTGCACCGGTTGGTATTGAGGCACGCACCCTCCGCGGTCGGACCGTTGGTGGAGTCGGGCCGTAGGCGCCCGGCGGCGTTTCCCGAGTCTGATGCGTACACGCCGGCCTCGCTCATCACTTCGGCGGTGATGTTGTTGCGATTGTGCAACTGCGCGAGGTAGTTGTCGCCGCCCGCTTGCTTGGCACACGCGACCTTGTAGTCTGTGCCCTGTGGCGTCTGGTAAGAACCGTCGTCCATGTAGTGGCCAAGGTGCTCGCCCATCATTTCCACGCGGATCTTGTACCGATCGCCGGGGACGTATCCGTCGGTGAATAGATCGTAGGCCTGCAGACTCCCCCCGTTCACTCGCTGCGCCGTGACGAGGAGCGAAATGCGTTCGCTCGGCGGAAAGTCCTCGGCGCCGACGTGGCAGCCCTCGCATGAGAACAAGCCTCGCGGAGAGCACGTGTAGTGGTTGCCTCCCGAGTTGCGAAAGTAGGGACCGGCGAACTGGTCCGGGATCATCCACGCGTTCGCGGCGGCCGAGGTCAGTGCCACCGCGCAGAAGGCGGAGAGTGTGCTGAGTGTCGTAAGCTTGATGTTCATCGTCTGTAATCCTGTTGGGGGCCTACGGCAGGCACGCATTGGGGTCGCAAAGAGGCGCGGTCTCACCAGAGTCGACGCAGTTGCCCCCCTCGTTGCACTGTGGGCACGAGAACTGGAAGTACCCGCCAACCGTGTTGTCCTCGGAACCAACCACTTGAGGCGTGCCGATCGGAACGCAGCCCGCCTGTTCGGTGGCGCCGTCGAGCCAAGATTGGATGGTCTGGTAGCGCACGTCATTGGTGCCCGCCCAGTTGTCGATGCCAGCGTGCTCGAGGCCCGCGGCGTCGTTCGCTAGCGGTTGCGTCAGTAGTTCCGAGCTCTGCGTGTCCTCGACACCCAGCGCGAACAAGCGTGCCGAGTCGAAGTTTGTCGCCCATTCGGTTTCAGTGATCGGATGGCGTGCACACGTCGCGGAGTGGAAGTTGCCGCCCTCGCACAAGAGCACCAACTCCTCGTCCTGGCTGCCGCTGTTCATCGGGAGCTCCCTGGCCTGAAAGCGTGCGTACAGCCGAAGTTGTCGCGAGGGCGTGAGCGGCGAGTGGCACCCGAGGTTCGCGCAGCCTTCCTGGAAGACCGGCATGACCTGGCACTTGAAGAAGTCTTCGTCGAGGTCGGGAAGGTCAGCCGTCGTGGGGCAGTCTGGGTCCTGGCACGACCGTTGCGCCGTCCCGTCGGCGGGAGAGGCGATATCCCACGGATCACATGCGGTTGGATCGCAGACCCCATCCGGAGGCTCGGTGCGAGTCTCGCCATCGGCGGTGCCGTCGTTTGGACCGTCGTCCGGACCGTCGTTGGTCCCGTTGCCGTCGTCGCCGTCGTCATCATCACCATCGTCGTTGGGCGACTCTGTCGGTAGACACACGCCGTCGGGGCAGCCGCCTTCGTCGGTGCCGTCTTGGCCGCTGCCATCATCGCCACCGCAGCCGATTGCCGCCGCGCATCCCACTGCCAAAAACCATAAACGTTGTCGTCGCATTCGGTATCTCCCCGTCGCCAGATCAAAAAAAATCGACATGACATTTTTGCGTAGCGCGGCGCAGCCAAACACTGCTGCTAGATCGCGCGACCCATCGGAGCTGAGGCCCGGCAGACCATGATTGGGCTGCATCGCGAGCGCCGAGTCGTGTCGTGTCACCTGCATCGGCACACTGATGTGCAACGCGAGTGCCATCGTCCGCGGCGGCAGGGATTCTCCGAAGAGTTTCAAGGCGGCGAAACCGGGCGGGCCTGCCGGACGCCGAATTGCGACGAATTCGGCCTCCGGTGGCGCCACCCCGGTTGCGACGTCTGCAAAAAAGTCAGTTGTAAGCAAACGAGCGGCCGCGTTACCAACGATATTTACAAGCGTGCGATGTCGCGACGACGCGATCAAAACACGATGCGGAGACCCAACTCCACGACGCCCGCAAGGCGCTGCGGAAGTCGTACAAAGTTGAAGAACTTGAAGTACAGAAAGTCGGCTTTCACATCGATGCGCAGGTCGTCGAGTTTCGACAAGAGTCCGGTCTTGAACGTTAGCTTGGCGCCCGTGAGCTGATACATGAACATCGATAGTTCGCGATCGACGGTGACGTAGCGCAGCGGCTGAGCGTAACGCTCACGGTAAAAGAAGGACTGGTCCTGGAAGTACGTGCGCGACCGAAGACGCAGTTGCCAACGCTTCGCGAGGTCCGCCGTGTAGGCTAGCGAGGCCGTGTGACTGAAGACCTCCCAACTGTCGCCGTAGAAGCGATAGGTCGCACGTACCGAGGCATGGCGCTTCTTGCCGACGTAGTGGAGGAACGTGGCCGACAGGGCATAGCGCCCGCGTTTGTCGGGGTGACGCTCCAGCGGACACACCGCGGCACCGTCGCAGGTTCTGAGATCTGGTGTGCGGCCCGCAAGTGCGCCGATCGGCACGTAGCGGTACGGACTAGACTGAAATCCGTTGTTGAAGCCGAAGAATCCGGAGAGCCGTGAAGTCGTGTGCTTGCCGAGAACCTGCGTCAGGGTGAGGTTCGCGGCGTGCGTTCTCATTGCGTCGCGAAAGTTGTCGTCGTCGGCGCGAAAGACCTGGTTGTCGACGAAGACGTACCCGCCCGTGATGTTGGTCGTACGCGAGAAAAAGTCGCGCCCCAACCCTATGGTTGCAGTGTGGCTGGTCCAGTCGTTCTCGTCCGAGAAGACGTAGCCGACGTTTGCCACCCACTCCCCGCGCTCCAGCGCGAGTCCGCCACTACCCTGGTTGCGTAGCTCGGTGAAGCGCCCCGTTGCCGCCGAGACGACGTCGACGGACGCCGAGGAGATCACATCGGCAAGGTAGCCGCCGCTGAACGTAAGCCCCGTGTCTCCGGGTGAGAAGGTCAGGTCTGCACTCGTGGTCGAGATGACGGTGTGGTCGGTTGACACGTACACGCTTTCACGTACTTCCGCGTCGCCCGCGATCCGGTCCTCCTGTACTGAATCGTCCTCTGATGGGGTGTTTGGGGGGCCTGCGTGGACTACGGTTGCGGTCGCGAGCTGACCGATGGCCAGGCATGCGGCGAGGCCCCATCGCGTCAAGACGGTGCCAACGTCAGTTGCAGCCACAACCGCTCCCGCCTCCT
>JAESSZ010000668.1 GCA_016763875.1 Nannocystaceae bacterium | reverse complement strand
TCACCGGTTCGCTCAGTCGCGCGCGTCCGTTGAGGTCGGTCAACTCGATGAGGAACAGGCAGCCAGCCACGGTTCCGCCCAAACGCCGGACGAGTTTGGCGGCGGTCGACGCCGTGCCGCCCGTCGCCAGGAGGTCGTCAACGATCAGCACGCGGTGTTTTGCCTCGATAGCGTCGCTGTGAACTTGCAGCCGATCCGAACCGTACTCCAGCGCGTAGCTCTCTTCGATCGTTTCCGCGGGGAGCTTGCCGGGTTTCCGCACTGGGACGAAACCGACACCAAGCCGCACTGCGAGCGCCGCCCCAAACAGAAAACCCCGTGACTCGATGCCACACACGAGATCGAACGGGCGCATGCGCTTGGCCGCGTCCTCGTGGAGCGCGAGCGCAGCGGACAAGGCCTCGGGGTTCCCAAGCAGCGGCGTGATGTCCCGGAACAGGATCCCGGGCTTGGGAAAATCAGGGACCGCCCTGATGTGTTGGCGGACCAGCGAGACGCGAGCGTCGGACTCTCCGGGATCGTTGTCGTTCATCGTGCGCCTCGTCTCCGTCTACGTGGGTTCGGGTTTCGGTGGGGGTAACGCTACAACGTCGAGTTCGGGATCGGCCGTCAGCAGCGCATGAGTACCCTGAAGGTCTGGCGCCGTAATGTCCAGGACCAGCGGCGTCACCGAGACCATGCCTTGGGCGACGGCCCATAAGTCATCGCCAGGCTTCCCGGACATATCGCTCGGGGGACCGCCGATCCAGTAGTAAGGGCGACCGTGCGGGTCTTCGCGGCGATGCACGCGATCTTCGTAGGACCGATGTCCAAGCCGGGTCACGCACGTCCGCATGGCGCCGCTGAGCCGGTCGATCTCGGCCGCCGACGCGTGCTCGTGACCGGGAACAAAGGGGACGTTGACCGAGAGCAACTGCGGCGTGTCGCTGTCGAGCAGGCGTTTGGCGATCGCGCGGCTTGCGTGGGCAGCCCAGCGCGGATCAACCCCACGTTCCGTGGAAACCGCCAATCCGGAGCACCCTCGCAGGCGACCCTCTGCCGCCGCGCCGACGGTGCCCGAGTAGAAGACGTCGGTTCCAAGGTTGTACCCGGCGTTGATCCCCGACACGACGAGATCCGGCGCCCGCGCGGTGCACAGATGGATCATGCCGAAATAGACGCAGTCCACCGGGGTTCCGCTGACCGCCCACCATCCCTGAGACGTTTCCGACGCCCGTAGGTGACTGTGAAACGTCATCGAGTGGCTAGCGCCGCTGCGCTCGCTATCCGGTGCCGAGACAATGACGTCGCCAAGACTCGCCATGGCGCTGACGAGAACCGCCAGCCCGGCCGCGTGCACACCATCGTCGTTGCTCACCAGGATCAGCGGGCGAGCATTGCCGGCGACCTTCTTGGGTTGCTCTGTCTGAACCGCCACCGCTGCGCCCCTCGGTCCGCGCCCCCGGGGGGGCCCGGGGGCGACGAAGTCCGTTTGTCGGGGCGAGAGGATTCGAACCTCCGACCCCTTGACCCCCAGTCAAGTGCGCTACCAGACTGCGCTACGCCCCGAAACGGACGCGTTGTGTAGCACCGGCGATTCTCTGTGGCAACCACCGAGAGACGTGAAATGCACCTGGGTTCCTCATGACCGGTTGATGGCGCATGCGCGCACCACGCCCTGTCCTGCACACCGGAGAGCCCCCTCGGCGGTCAGCGTCCGTCGGCGACGGCCGTAACACCACCGGCTTGGGCCACCAGTGCTGCCGGGTCCGCCGCGGTGCGCTCGGTCTCGACGTCGAGCAGCGCCCGAAGTTCCGACACGGCCTCGCGAACCCGACCCAGCGAAGCACGCGCCACAGAGTCCGACGACGGTGGCGCCATGGAGCTCTGCGGGTCCTCTTTGAGTCGCCGCTTCGCGCCCGCGATCGTGAAGCGCTCGGTGTACAGCAGGTGCTTGATCCGGAGCAGTGTCTCCACATCACGCCGTCGATACACACGCTGCTGCTTGCTCGACTTCTGCGGCTTGAGCGAACGGAACTCGGTCTCCCAGTAGCGCAGCACGTGCGCGGCTACGCCCACGATGCCTGCGACCTCGCCGATCTTGAAGTAGAGCTTGTCTGAAGGGAGTGCCACGCGAATCTGCACGCATCCTCCCAAAGAAACGCGGATCGGATCAAACCCTCATTCGCCGTTGAGGGCGGACTTGAGGACCGGACTCGGCTTGAAGGTCAGCACCCGTCGCGCGTCGATCGTGATCTCTCGGCCGGTCTGCGGGTTGCGACCCGGGCGAGGTTTCTTTTCGCGAACGACGAAGTTACCGAATCCCGAGATCTTGATCTTCTCGCCGGTCTCCAGCGTCGCCTTCATCACGTCGAAGACCTTTTCGACGAGGTCGGCGGCCTCTTTCTTAGAGAACCCCCCGACGCGCTCGCAGACCCGATCGATGATGTCGGCCTTCGTCATGGCGCAGCTATCCTCATGGCGCAGCTATCCTCGCGCGTCGTTCGTCCGGACGCAAGTAGCCTGCGTCGCTAGCCTTTTCGCTATGCGCGCAGAGCGCTCCGCGGTGTCCCCCGTGACTAGCGGCGCCGGATCTCGGGGTCGGAGCCGGCCAACGCTGTCAGCGCGCGGGTCACGATCTCGTCGTGTAGGGCTTGAACCTCGTTGTCGGCGACCGAGCGGGCCGCGGCGCGATAGTGCAGCCGCAGCAGCAGCGCGCGTCGGCCGTCCGGCACGCCTTGTCCGCGGTAGTCCTCCAAGACCTCGACATCGGTGCCCGCGCGGTCTCCCGGAGACAGTCTCGGCGGATCTTCGGTAAGAGCTTTTGCAGGACCGTCCCCGGCGCTCGCGCTAGGGGCGGCACTCTCCGTCAGGCTATCGGCCGCCGTCCTCAGCGCGGCAACGACGGTCCACGCGGGCACGGTCGCCGCCGTGTCGAGCGAGAGATCTCGACTGGTGGCAGGGAAACGAGGCAGTCGTCGCACCTGAGCCGGCGCCGGTTTGGGAAGCACCGCGACGTTCAACTCGCCGTAAAAGACCGCCACGCCGTCGGGGAGATCCCACCGACGCACGAGGTCGGGGTGGACGGTACCGAACGATCCGACGCGACGGTCGTCGATCCAGATCTCGGCCTGCACCCCGGGGTGCAGATGTGGCTCCGCTGGTTCCGCCGTTGCGGGCCGGAGGTCTGCCTCGATACCCAGACGCGACAGCACGTCGAGCAATACGCCGCCGACGCTGCGAGCGTCGTACATCGATCTCGTGCCAGCAGTGACGAGCCCGCCGCAAAGGACCACGCCCGCCATCATGTGTTCGCGAGGCAGACGGCGGTCGATCGCCGCGGTGGGTCCATCGCCCGACGGGGCCTCCCCCCAGCCGTACGTGCGGCCGACTTCGAACAGGCGCAACGGTCGCCCGTGGCGCGCGATGTTGAGGGCGACAGCGTCGAGCATCCCAGGCAGCAGATGCGTTCGCAGCACCCCGTGCTGACTGCGCATCGGATTTTTGACGTGTATCGCCGTGGTCGTGCTCCGCGGGTCGACCGCCGCCAACGCCTCGGGATCTGCAAATGCGAAGCCCACGAGTTCGTTGCAACCGGTCGCGACCAAGGCATCGACCAAGGCATCGGTTTCTTCCCGCGAAAACTCGCCCGCCGGGTCGAGCAACGCTGTGGGGGCGTCGGTGCCGTACGCGGTCGGCATGCTCCCGCGGGACGGAAGATCGTCGAGCCCGTGCACGCGCATGAGTTCCTCGATGAGGTCTTCCTCGATCGAGAGATCCGGGCGATGCGTGGGTGGACGACAGACCCACGCGGCGGGATCGGCCGTGTCGACCTCGATCTCCAGACCGGCGAGGATCCGCTGCGCCTCGTCGTCGGGGATCGGCATGCCGAGGATGCGTTGCGTTCGCGCGGGCCGCAGCGTGATCGTTGGGGTCGCGGGCGTTTGTCCACGCGCGTGATGGCCGGCCACTAGCCGCGCACCGGTGATCTCGCCAATAAGTTGAGTTGCACGCGCCACTGCCCGGGACAGACCCAGGCCATAGTCGACACCCCGCTCGAAGCGGTAGGCGCTGTCGCTGGTCATGTGGTGGCGACGGGCGCTGCGACGCACTGGGGCCGGCGAAAACCACGCGGTTTCCAGGAGCAGGTTGGTCGTCGTGTCCTGCACGCCAGCGTCGTTGCCGCCCATGACCCCTGCGAGCGCCTGCGGACGTTGTGCGTCGGCGATGACGAGATCATCCTCGGTGAGCGTCAACTCTGTGCCGTCGAGCACGGTGAGCGTCTCGCCGTTGCTCGCCTGACGCACGACCACCCGACCCTCGGCAAGGCGCGCGCGGTCGAACGCGTGCAGTGGCTGCCCCCACTCCATCGAGATGAAGTTGGTGATGTCGACCACGTTGTTGATCGGGCGGAGCCCGACGCGGTGCAGACGGACCCGCATCCACAACGGCGACGGGCCGATCTTGGCGCCGCTAAAGGCAAAGCCAAAGTAGCGACCGCATCGCTCGGGTGCCTCCAAGGTAACGAGCGTCGGATCAGGGTCGGCGGTCGGCGCGGTGAGCGGGGCCACCGCGAGACTGCAGCGCAGGCGGACCGCCAAATCGCGGGCCACACCCACGTGGCCCAACGCGTCCGGACGGTTGGGCGTGACCGAGACTTCGAACACCGTATCCACGATGCCCGGCACGCGATCGATCAAACGGTCGCCCGCGGCCCAGGTCCGCGGAAGCACCATGATGCCGTCCCCGTCGCTGCCGATCTCCAGCTCAACCTCCGAGCAGATCATGCCGCGGCTCTCGACGCCACGGATCGTGCGGGCGCCGATGGTCATGCCACCCGGGAGCACGGTGCCCTCGGGAGCAAACGCTATCCGGCCGCCAGCGTCGGGCACGTTACTCGCGCCGCACACGACCTCGACATTGCGCTTGCCGTCGTGAATCTCGACCAGGCCGAGTTTGTCCGACTTCGGGTGCGGGCGTCGGCCCACGACCTCGCCGACGATGATGGCCTCCAAGCCGTCGCCGTAGCGGGTCATCCCCTCGACCTCGAGTCCAAGGCCCGTGATCGCGGCCGACAGACCGTCGTCGTCAGGGAGGGGCGTGCGCCCCGGCATTAACAGACTCTCCAACCAAGTACGGGCGATCAGCACGGGAACTGCTCCAGGAAACGAACGTCGCCTTCAAACATCAGGCGTAGATGTGACACCCCGTGCAAGAGCATCGCCATGCGGTCAATGCCAAAGCCAAAGGCCCATCCGGTGTAGCGCTCCGGATCGATGCCGCCGGCTCGCAGGACATTGGGGTGAACCATGCCGGAGCCGCCCAACTCGATCCAATGGCTTCCGCGACAGACCGAACACGTCTCGCCGGGAGTCCGCTCGCAAAACGGACATACGACGTCGAACTCCGCCCCCGGCTCCACGAACGGGAAGTAGGAAGGCCGCAGGCGAATCGCAAGATCCGCTCCGAAGAACGCCCGGACAAAGCGCTCCATAGTCGCTTTGAGGTCCGCCATCGAGACGCCCTCGTCGATACACAGTCCTTCGATCTGGTGGAACGTCGGCGAGTGCGTCGCGTCGTCGTCGCGACGAAAGACGGTGCCAGGGGCGATGATCCTGATCGGCGGTTTTCGCGTCAGCATCGCCCGCACCTGTACGGGGGAGGTGTGCGTTCGCAATACGAGGTCAGCGGCGGCCTGGCCCCCCGACAGCGGCGCGACAAAAAACGTGTCCTGCATGTCGCGTGCTGGATGGTCGCTCGCGATGTTGAGATCGTCGAAGTTGTATTGCTCCGCTTCGACGTGAGGCCCGTCGAGCACATCAAAACCCATCGAACGGAACACGGTTTCAAGCGCGCGCCGGGTCGAGGTGATCGGGTGAACCGATCCCACGTGCCCTCGCTGGGGCAGCATCGTCAGGTCTTGTATGCGCGATAACTCCGCGAGGCGGGCTTGCGCTTCTAGGGTCTCTTTTCGCCCTGCAACTCGCCCTTCCATCGCCGCCTTGATCGCGTTGAAGGCCTGCCCAAAGGCTTTCTTTCCTGCGGGCTCAAGGCTGCCCATGAGCGCGCGCTTGGCCGTCAACTTGCCCTTCTTGCCGAGGAACTCGACCTGAAGCGCGTAGAGTTTCTCCGGGTCGACCGCTTCGTCTAACCGGGCGGCGAGCTCGGCGTCGATGCCTTGGAGCTGCTGGATTGCGTCGTCCGACACGCCCGCACCATAACGCCTTCGCAGGGCAGGCGCCCGCGGCCGGCGGACACCGAAATTGCAACGAGCGCCAGGGAAATCCCCGACGCTCGTGTGCATGTCGATGTCTGGTCCTCGTAAGAGAGGAAACGAAGTCGTCTAGCCAAGCCCTTGCTTGGCGCTCGCAACAATCTGCGAGAATGCGTCTGGGTCGACGACTGCGAGCTCGGCCATGACCTTCCGATCGATCTCGATGCCCGACTTGGTGACAGCGTGGATGAAACGGCTGTAGCTCATGCCGTGACCGCGTGCTGCTGCACCGATACGGACGATCCACAGACGCCGCATCTGACGCTTTTTGAGCTTACGGCCGACGTACGCGTGTTTCCACGCATGGTGAACGGCTTCAACGGTCCGGCGCCAGATCTTGCGACGGCCGGAGCGGAAACCGCTGGCTGCCTTCAGGATCCTATTACGACGGCGTCGGGCCTTAAACCCTCTTTTCGCGCGAGGCATCTTATTTTTTCTTCCTTCCGTACGGAAGGAGCGCCTCGATACGAACCTGGTCGGGCTCGGACACGATCGTCGTGCCACGGAGGCGACGGATACGATCGGCGTTCTTCTTCGTCAGGATGTGGTTTTTATGGCTGAATTTACGTTTGGCTTTGCCGGTTGCAGTGAACCGGAAACGCTTCTTCGAACCGCTATGAGACTTCATCTTGGGCATATCGCACCCGCTTCGAGCGCGCTGACTTACCCCGGTTTTGCCTCGGTGACAACCCCTGTTGGTGTCGACCCCTTTCGGTGTCGACACCAACAACTCAGGCGTCTTGGCTGGGCGCGTCCGGGGGACGCGTCGACTCGGCTGCGGGTTTCGCGGCCGGTTTCGCTGGGGCAGCTGCGGCGGGTTTGCCCTCTGCGGCGGGCTTACCCTCTGCGGCTGGCTTACCCTCCGCGGCCGGCTTGCCACTGCGAGGTTGTGCGTCGCGCGGCGGGCGCGGCGACTGCGGCTGCGGCGGCTTTTCTGGCACCGGTTCGCGCTTGGCCTTAGGCGCCAAGATCATGTTCATCCGGTTGCCCTCCATGGATGCCATCTGCAGCACGGACGCGAGGTCTTCACACTTCACGATGACGCGATCGAGAATCGCACGCCCGGTTTCTGGATGCGTGATCTCCCGACCGCGAAACTGCACGACCAGTTTGACCTTGTCGCCGTCGCCCAAGAACCGTCGAATGTGCACAAGCTTGAAGTCGAAGTCATGCCCGTGGGTCTTGGGCCGGAACTTCACCTCTTTGAGTTCCTGCGTCTTCGTATTCTTCTTGGTCTCGCGCTCGCGCTTGGCGGTCTCGTACTTGAACTTGCCGTAGTCCATGACCTTGCAGACCGGTGGGTTGCCCTTTGGGTTTACCTCCACCAACTGCAACCCCGCCTCAAGGGCGATGGCCAAAGCTTCCGACGTTGGAATGATCCCTCGCTGCTCGCCTAGATGGTCGATTACACGCACCTCGCGGGCGCGGATTCGTCGTCCGACGCGGTGCTGCTCAGACGGGCGATGCTGGGGTCTCGAACTTCTGCGGCCGATGATCGTTCTCCTTCGTAATACAGTTGCCGTTGCGCGGTGGTGTTGGCGGCCAGTCGTGCTGGCGACGCCTCTCTTTTGGTCCGCGACGAGGCGGGGGTAACCCTGCATCTGCCCCGCACGCTCGTCAAGCGGACGGCCGCCCCCACAATCCGAGACTTCCAGCCACGCAAAGGGGGGGCGCTGGTGACTACGGTGGTGGCACCCCACGCGCTCCCGTAAATTCGTCCCTTGACGCGCTCGATCTCGCGGGCTAAACGCTCGTTCCCGCGAAGCGGAACACAGGGCTGTAGCTCAGGGGTAGAGCGCTACCTTGACACGGTAGAAGTCGTCGGTTCGAGACCGTCCAGCCCTACAATACGTCGCAAAGGCCCCCGGAAACGGGGGTTTTGCAATTCTGGACCTGGTCTGGAACGGGGGTTGCCTCCCGTGCGCCCCGACTGAGGGCCGTTGAACGGCAATCTGCGCGAATCGCGGGTTACGCGAACGGCTGTTTGCGTGCTGTTGCTTCGTCGTACAGCGACGCCACGAGTGCCGCGTACTTCGCCGACATTACCCGACGCTTGACCTTCCGAGTCGGGGTCAACTCGCCGGTTTCCTGGGTCATGGGGCGCGGCACGATCGCGAAGCGCCGTACGCGCTCGTGGCGCGCCAACGCATCGTTGACGTCCTCGACGCTGCGCTGGACGATCTGTTTGATCCTAGGGTGCACGACGAGATCTGCGTATGCGCGACACCCCAGGCCCTCGCGATCCGAGATCTCCAAGAGGCGCCGCTCGTCGAGGCTCACCAGTGCCACCGCGTAGGGGCGACCCTCGCCGCAGACAACGGCATGGGCAATGCCCTCGCGCACCCGCAGGCGTTTCTCGATCATCAGCGGCGCGACGTACTTGCCGGTGGTGATTTTGAAGACGTCTTTTTTGCGGCCGGTGATCCGTAGAAAACCGTCGCTGAGTTCGCCCAGATCGCCCGTGCGCAACCACCCTTGCTCGTCGAACGCCGCCGCAGTCTCCTCGGGACGCCCGTGGTACCCGGCCATCACGTTGTGGCCACGGACCAGGATCTCGCCGTCCTCGGCGACGCGGACCTCGCAGCCGGGCATCGCCGGTCCGACGGTGCCAAATCGAAAGCGGTCCGGCCGATTGACGATGGTCGCGCCTGTTGTCTCCGACAGGCCGTAGCCTTCGAGCAGCAGGATCCCCGCAGCGTGGAAAAACTCCGCTACTTCCCGCGACAATGGCGCCCCGCCGCACACCAGGTAGCGCAGGCGACCGCCGAAGAACCCGTGGATCCGCCGAAACAGGATCCGGTCCGCCACCACCATCTTCAGGGCGAGCGATCTCGACACGGGCTGCCCGCGCTGCTTGCAGACGCTGACTCGCCGGCCGGTGTCCAGCGCGTAGGTAAGCATCGCTTTGGACAACCCACCGCGGCTCTCGGCCTCGTCGCGCATCTGCGCGTAGAGTTGCTCGTACATGCGCGGAACCCCACCGATGAACGTCGGCGCGAGTTCCTGCAGGTTGGCCGCCAACCGCTCGTCGGATTCGGCAAACGCAGTGATCGCGCCTTGCTCCACCGCACCCCACACCAAGTGTCGGGCAAAAATGTGGGCGAGCGGAAGCAGCATCAACTGCTCGTCCGTGTGGTCTACGGGCACTACGTTGCGGATCGCCCAAGATTCGTAGACGAGGTTGCCGTGGGTCAGTATGGCGCCCTTGGGTTCACCGGTCGTGCCGGACGTGTAGACCAACGTCACGGGATCCGAGATCCCAAGGTCGGCCTCCATCTCGGTGAGTGTGGCTTCGGCCTTGCCGTCCGCTGCCGCCAGGGACGCCCGACCCGCCTCGAGCAACGTTTGCCACGGCGTGCAAGGCACCCAGTCTGCCGGCGAGGACAGTACGGATGACGACAACGACGATGACGAGGCCGCGCTGTCGCCGTCTTGGCTTCGTCGGCGCCTTGGGTCGAAGACAACGACATGACGCAGCCGAACGGATTCGGTCGGGTCTGGCCGCTCGTCTTCCGCATCCCGAGCGCGCGCCCTAGCTTCGAGAACATCGGCGGAGCCTTCGATGCGAGAGGCCTCATCGACGAAGGCAACCGAGGCGCCACTGTCGGCGAGAATGTAGGCGATGTCCCGCGCCGCGAGACTCGGGTAGATCGGCACCGAGACGGCCCCGGCGATAGCACACGCCAGATCGGCGATGACCCACTCAACCTGCGTGCGAGACAAAATCGCGACGCGATCACCGCGTTCGACGCCCAGCGTGCGCAACCCCGCGGCCATCGCACGGGCCTCTTCCAGCCATTGCAGCAGATAGGAGAAATCTTCCTCAGTTTCACCGGGAAAGCCGAC
>JAESSZ010000667.1 GCA_016763875.1 Nannocystaceae bacterium | reverse complement strand
TTCATCTTTTACCGTCGCTGCGATGCTGTTCGTCATGGCGAGGCCATCAATGAATGGGGCGACTGCTTTTAACAATTCCACAGCAGCTAAGAGCCACATCCTTGTGTGGCTCGCCCTCTTTATTGTCGGCGTTGCCGGTCCGCGACACCCTGCTAGTATCCGCGGCGCAATGACCGCCGAGCACGACGAGCCCGAGGTAGCCACGAACTTCGTAGCCGATCTTATCGAGGCGGAGCAGCAAGCGGGCGCTGTGGCGACCGTGACCACGCGGTTCCCCCCGGAGCCCAACGGCTACCTGCACCTTGGTCACGCCAAGGCTATCTGGCTCGCGTTTGGCGTTGCGAAGCGCTTCGGTGGCGTGTGCAACCTTCGTTTCGACGACACCAACCCTGCGGCTGAAGAGGCTGAGTTCGTCGAGTCGATTCGCACCGACGTCGCGTGGCTCGGCTACGCGGTCGCCGATGAGCGTGTCTTCTTTGCGTCGGACTACTTCGAGCAGCTGTACGCCTGGGCCGAGCAGCTCGTGGAGGACGGCAAGGCCTATGTCGACAGCCAGACCGCCGAGGAGATCCGGGACAATCGCGGCAACTTCTACAAGCCCGGTGTCGACAGCCCGTTCCGGGACCGGTCGGTCGCCGACAATCTCGACCTGTTGCGGCGCATGAAGGCCGGCGAGTTCAAGGACGGACAGCATGTGCTGCGGGCCAAGATCGACATGGCGCACGGCAACATCAATCTGCGCGACCCGCTGATGTACCGAATCCTCAAGGAGCGCCACCATCGTACCGGGGACACGTGGTGCATCTACCCGATGTACGACTACGCGCACGGCCAGTCCGACGCCATCGAGCGCATCACGCACTCGCTGTGCACGCTCGAGTTTGAAGATCACCGGCCGCTGTACGAGTGGTTTGTCGACAACGTGGCGGTCCCCGCCAAGCCGCGACAGATCGAGTTTGCCAAGCTGCACTTCACCTTCACCGTGCTGTCCAAGCGCAAGCTGAAGCAGCTGGTCGCCGAGAACGTCGTGGACGGCTGGGACGACCCCCGGATGCCGACGATCAGCGGCGTGCGGCGTCGTGGTTACCCGCCCGAGGTCCTGGCCGAGTTGTGCGAGCGTGTGGGCGTGGCCAAGCGCGAGGGCATCGTCGATGTCGCGCTGTTGGACCACATCCTGCGCGAGAACCTCAACCGCACCTCACCCCGCGCCATGGCCGTGCTTCGTCCGCTCAAGCTGATTATCGACAACCTCCCCGAGGGCGAGGTGATGCACTTCGATGTGCCGAACAATCCGGGCGACGAAGCAGCGGGAACGCGGTCGGTCGCGTTCACTCGCGAGCTATGGGTCGAGCGTGATGACTTCCGCGAGGAAGCGCCCAAGAAGTGGTTCCGGCTTGCGCCAGGCAAGGAAGTGCGGCTGCGCTCCGCGTGTTTGGTGAGGTGCACCGAGGTCATCAAGGACCCCGAGACCGGCGAGGTCATACAACTGCACTGCACGTGGGATCCAGAGTCCAAGGGGGGCCGTTCGCCAGACGGACGCAAGGTTCGGGGCACGCTGCACTGGGTCAGTGCACAGCATGCAGTCGAGGGCACCGTGCG
This sequence comes from Nannocystaceae bacterium, assembly GCA_016763875.1. Classification (GTDB taxonomy): domain Bacteria; phylum Myxococcota_A; class Polyangia; order Nannocystales; family Nannocystaceae; genus JAESSZ01. The sequence goes on along the minus strand of JAESSZ010000667.1, from coordinate 2,375 downwards.
GTTGTTCGACCGTCTGTTTTCGACCGAGAACCCGACCGATGTGCCCGAGGGCGGCTCGTTCCTCGACAACATCAACCCCGACTCCCTCGAAGTGCTCACGGGATGCAAGCTCGAAGCGAGCCTGGGTGAGCGCGCCACTGAGCACGGGTGGCGTTGCCAGTTCGAACGCCTTGGCTACTTCTGCGTCGATCTCGACAGCGCTCAGGGAGCGCCAGTGTTCAATCGTACGATCGGGCTTCGCGACTCGTGGGCGAAACTCGAGAAAAAGAACGCCTGACCCACTGCAAAGCTCAGCTCGGCGCGGGGTTAGACGTGGGGACCGACGCGGTTTCGGTCGTCGGCGGCAGCACGTCACCCTCGTCGTACAGCCGTTGGCCGATGGCGTCGCGCAGGGCGGTGCGGGGGATCGTCACCGCTTGCCCACCCTGCAGCAATACGACCGCCCCCACCACAATCGGTTGGCCATCGAGTTCCGCGTGAAGCAGCGCGGCCCTCCAGGCATTGCCACGCTTGTGCTGCAGCGTCGTCGCCTCGTCGGTATCCGCGTGCATACCCACCAGTGCTTGCTGCAACGCCTTTTGAACCTCGGCGGGCGGCTCGGCGCCCTGGGTCGGTGCCGTCAACCCGAGTTGGCCGTGTCGCATCAGTTACAGGTAGCCACGCTCCGCGCCAGCGTCTTGGACCAGTGTTTCAAGTGCGCGCTGTGCCCGGCTGGTGGCGGTGGGGCAGCCGGATAACAGCGAGAGCACCTCACCGATCGAGGTTTGCATCGTGTCGAAGACCTCCGTCGCGATGCAGCCACCACCACTGTCGGGTAGTTCGGCCTTGGGACCCAGACCGCAATGCCGTGTGAGACGTTCTGAGCGAGCAACCAGCACGGGGTTGCGGGTCGGAACAAAAAACCGTGTGACGGCCTCGCAGTGACGACGCGCCGTGCCGGGGTCGCCATCGGCAAAGGCGACCCGAGCCCGGGCTTCGTGGGCATCGCCTATCATGAATGGGTTGTCGGTCTTTTCGGCACGCTCGATCAGCGTATCGAGCATTGTGGCGGCGGCGTCGTGGTGGCCTTGCCCAGACTTGGCCAGCGCAGCGATACGCGTCGCACGAAACTCGAATGTTCGTTGGCCGTACTCCTCGCCCGCACAGTATGCGCGAGCCTCCTGTGCTTCTTTCTCTGCACGCTGAAACTCACCGGCCGCGAGCGAGCATTCGGCGGCGGCGGTCATGGCCCACGGTCGAGTCAAGCCTTCGTTGTCGGGCAGTAGAGCGAACGCCTCTTTGAGGGCGGTTCGAGCGACCTCGTAGTGGCCAGCGAGCGTTTCGTATTCCGCCCGCGCGATACACAAGTGCTGCGAGAAACACAGCCCAGCTTCGACCTGTTGCTCGAGGCTCCCGATGCTGCGCCTAAGGCCGAGCGCATCGCCGACGAAAGACCATGTGACTGCCGCAGAGGATTGGTGGATCGAATGCAGTTGCCACAGCGCACCCAAACGCACGAACTCTAGCTCCGCATCGCCCCACACGCGTCGCGCCTCGGCCGACTCCCCGCGCCACATGTGGAAGTAGGTACGTAACTGCAGCGCACCCAGGGCCCAGATCCGCGGACCGAGGCGCTCCAGTTCTTCGATCTCCTCGAGCGCCGATGCATCGCCCTCCCGCGTGGCCACCAACCCTCGTTGAAACCGTGAGCCGCCCAAAGAGAGCGCGCGCTCCTCCTCTGTGATGCGTTCGTTGGCTCTGATGTTCGCCAGAACCTTCTGGCTCTTAGTCATGAGCGTGCCCAGACGACCAAGGTTGAAGTTCAGGAGATTGTCGACCAGACCAATGGCGTTGCGGACGTGCATGCGGTTGATCGCGCGCAGTGGCTGCAGGGCGGCCACGCACTCCCGCAGGGTCTGGGTGTCGAACGAAAACCCGGCAACGCCGGCCGAATACACGCAGACCCGCAGGTACTGATCGAGCGCATCGACCGGAGGCATACCGTAGCGGGCCCGACCAAACGGCAACCAACGCAGCATGCTGGTCACCATGAGGGCGGCGATGAACGCGAACCGGGGACCGAGGAAACGCGTCCATCGTTGCGCACGCGTGAGCCCAGAGTGCGCGCCCAGGACCTGCATCGCGAGCTCGCGATGGCGGACCGCCACATCGCGGTCGACGTAGAATCCGGCGGCGACGAGCATGTAGCTGACCTCCGCGACGCGCGATGACTGGTCGCCGTTGGCCGAGAACACCTTCAGGGCGGCCTCAAGCGGCGCGATGCAGTCTTCAAATGAGGTGGCCTCGAACAGGTGCTCGCCTGCCATGCACAGCAGATCTGCACCACGCTGCGGCTGGCCCCCACGCAGCAGGTGCCAGCCGATGCGCAGGTCGTA
>JAESSZ010000666.1 GCA_016763875.1 Nannocystaceae bacterium | reverse complement strand
GCCTCGCTGCCTCACTACAACGGAGTCGCGGCGGCAACGGTCCGCGGCTGCCGCCGATCGTGGCGGCCTTGCGCATGCCCAGGTCCGCGCACCGACTCAATGACGGCCTTCCGGGTCTCATCGTACTTCCCTGCCCACGCGCGCGGTAACTCCAGGCTCACGACTGTGCGTGGGGCGAGGAAATAGACGTCGCGCACCATCGGGATCCCGGTGCGTTCGAAACCGTAGCGAATCACGATCCCGGACGTTTGGGCGGTGACCACGGCCTGGGCCTCGCTCTGGGTCAGAGCATCGACGCGGCCCGCCGCCGCCATCGAAGTGAGGCGATGCCGCGTGTACCAGGTACCGCGCTCTGTCCACGGCCCGGCGGGGCTACGGTCGATGGCCAGCACCACCAGTCCTCCGGCCGATGTGAACTGCAACTCCCCCACCGGTCCGAAACGTGCCCGCCAGCCGGACGGCACTCGAAGCGAGGCGTCGTCGGCAATGCTCACGCGATAGGGCGGCTGTCCGTGCGCAGCGATGGCGGGGGCGAGCAGCAGCACCGCTGCGATGCCAATGGATGCCAAGGTCGGTCGCAGCACCGCCCGTGGGGTGTCGCCCGCCAGTGGTAGCGCCATGCCGACCAGTATTCCGGTGCAAAGTCCGCCCATGTGGCTGAAGTGGTCGACGCCGGGATTGCTCGAACTCACCGCCAATACGATGACCAGGAACGGCAAGACCCACCCGCCGAAGTGCAATCGCACGCGAGCAGGCAACCTTTGGCCGTGCCGAAGTCCCAGCGAGACCGCGGCACCGAGCACGGCAAACACCAAACCCGAGGCGCCCGCCGAGACCTGCGGCGTTCCCAATAGGCTGCAAAGTGAGGAGCCAGCCGCGGCGGCGAGCAGGAGCGCGGCATAGTCGCGCCGCGCCACGATCTGCTCGATGGCGCCGCCCACCGGAAAAAGAAACGCGAGGTTGAACAGCAGGTGTGCGGCCGAGGTGTGGACGAAATGGCACGTCGCCAGGCGCCAGCCCTCGCCAGCGTCCGCGACCAAAGCGGTGCTGCGCCCGCCCGCGGCGATCACGGAGAGCACGGACGTGAGTCCCGACGAGACTGCGTTGTTGCCCAAACCGGACCCCGTTATCAGCCACGCCAGCACGGATATTCCGCACACGCCGAGGGTAATCCACGGTATTCGCGCACAAGGCGGAGCGATGCGTCGTGGCCGAATTAGCCTTCCGACGGGGCTCGGGCCGAACGAAGGGGGCGTGATGGAGGCTGCGATGGAGGGTTCGTAATGCGCGGGCTTCGCGTGAGCCCGGATACGGTCCGCAACAGACCCGCAGACTCAGCTGGCGGCCGCTTGCCGGCCACGATGGGCGCATGCTAACCACCGGCAAATCCCACATGTCCTCTGAGGACGTTCGTGGCGTGGTCGCTCCCCGATGGGGGCGGCTTTGCGAGCGTGTGATGACGGGGGCAGAGGCAACAACGCCAGGAGCAACGACAATGGAAACGACAACCGAATCGGCCGCGCCCACCTCGGCGCCGGTCAACCCCGCCACTGAAGAAGCGCATCGCGTCATCACCATCCGGCAGCTGCTTGAAGCTGGCGTCCACTTCGGTCACCGCACCGACCGTTGGAACCCGCGGATGCAGCCCTACATCTACGGCGTGCGTAACGGCGTGCACATCATTGACCTGCAGCAGACGGCGCAACTGTTTCGCCGCGCTTACCAGTTCATTCGCAGCATCGCGGCTGACGGCTCACCCGTGCTGTTCGTGGGCACCAAGAAGCAGGCGCAGGACGTCATGATCAGCGAGGCGCGTCGCGCCGGTCAGTACTTCGTCACCTCGCGTTGGCTCGGTGGCACGCTGACGAACTGGAAGACCATTCGCCAGTCGATCGACAAGCTTCGCGCCTACGAGAAAATGGAGAGTGACGGGACGTTCGAGAAGCTCACCAAGAAAGAGGTGCTTCAGATGTCGCGCGCGCGCATCAAACTGGAGCGCAACCTCGGTGGCATCAAGGACATGCCCAAGCTTCCTGGTGCGATCTTCGTGGTCGATCCGGCCAAGGAGTACATCGCGGTGAACGAAGCGCGTCGCCTTGAGATCCCGGTCGTTGGCGTTGCCGACACCAATGCGGATCCGAGCCTCATCGACTACGTCATCCCGGGTAACGACGACGATTCGCTCGATCAAGTTGTTCTGCAGCAAGATCGCCGACGCCTGTATCGAAGGCGGTCGTATCGGCAAAAAGCGTGCAGTGGCAGCCTCGGTTGCCCACGAAGACGCGCCTGAGATGATCCGCGTGACCACCGGTGGAGACGGACCCACGGTCGAGATCGTCTCGCGACGAGGTGTCCTTCCCACGCCGGAGGCCGCCGCGACCCCGGAGCTTCCCGAGGAAACGCCCGAAACTCCCGCGACGCCGCCGGTCGAAACCAACTAGTCGGCCCCTTGGACTAGGAGATCGAAACAATGGCTCAAGTCACTGCATTGCTGATCAAAGAGCTCCGCGAGAGTACGGGCGCGGGGATGATGGATTGCAAGAAGGCCCTCAAAGAGGTCGACGGCGATCTGGACAAAGCCACCCAGTTTCTGCGCAAGAAAGGCTTGGCGAAGGCCGCCAAGAAAGCAGGACGCGTGGCGACGGAGGGCGTGGTCCACTCCTACATTCACGCCAACAAGCGCATTGGCGTGTTGGTGGAGATCAACTGCGAGACGGACTTCGTCGGCAAGACCGAAGAACTCGCGGCGTTTGCTGCTGACGTTGCGATGCAGATCGCCGCGATGAACCCTGAGTGTGTCCGCCGCGAAGAGATGGACACCTCGTCCGTCGAAAAAGAGCGCACGCTTCTCAAGGAGAAGGCACTGCAAGAGGGCAAGCCCGAGAAGATCATCGACAAGATTGTCGACGGTCAGATCAACAAGTTCTACGGCGAGCGCGTGCTGCTTGAGCAGGCGTTCGTGAAAGAGAACAAGAAGACCATCTTGCAGATCCAGCAAGAGTTGGTCGCCAAGCTCGGTGAGAACATCCAGATCCGTCGATTCGCCCGCTATGAGCTGGGCGAGGGTATGGCCAAGAAGGTCGACGACTTCGCAGCTGAAGTCGCCGCACAGGTCAAGGGAACCTGAGCCACGCCGATGACCGCTCCCGAACCCCGTTATCGCCGAGTGTTGCTCAAACTATCCGGCGAAGCCCTTCAGGGTGACGGGTACGGGATCGACGGCGGCGTCCTCGCGGGCGTCGCCGAAGAGATCGCCGAGGTTAGGGCGATGGGCGTCGAAGTCGGTGTCGTCATCGGCGCCGGCAACATCTTCCGCGGGGTGAGTGCCGCCGCGGAAGGGATGAACCGCACCATGGCCGACTCCATGGGCATGCTTGGCACGGTCATCAACTCGTTGGCGATGCAGGACGCTCTGACCCGGATTGGCCAAAAGGCCCGGGTGCTGTCGGCGATCTCCATGCAACGGATCTGCGACACGTATACGCAGCGACGTGCGATGGAGCATTTGTCGGAGGGCGAAGTGGTCGTGCTCGCGGCGGGGACAGGCAATCCGTACTTCACGACGGATACTGCGGCGGCGCTACGCGCCCTGGAGATCGGGGCCGAGGTCTTGCTCAAGGCGACCAAGGTCGATGGGATCTACGACAAAGACCCCACCAAACACAGCGATGCCTCACGCTTCGAGTCGCTGTCGTACGGCCGTGTCCTCGCGGACGGGCTTCGCGTCATGGACGCTACTGCGGTCGCACTGTGCCAGGACAACGATCTGCCCATCGTTGTGTTCAACATGCGGAGCCGGGGTAACATCCGCCGCGTCGTGAGCGGCGAGCCCATCGGTACGGTCGTCGGACCGGCCGATACACACGCCACCCAATAGCTCGCCCTCGACGGGAGAAGCAGACATGCTGCAGCAAGCTCAGGAACAGGCCAAGGACGGGATGGACAAGGCGCTCGAGCGCCTCCAGAAGGAACTCTCGCGCGTACGCGCGGGTCGAGCGAACCCTGGAGTCCTAGACGACGTCAAGATCGACAGCTACGGCACTCAGATGCCGCTCAAGCAGGTCGCCACCGTGACCGCGCCAGACGCTCGGTTGCTGGTGGTCAAGGCGTTCGACCGCAACACGATTCCCGCTATCGAACGTGCGATCAACAACTCTCAGCTAGGACTCAATGCCAGCAGCGACGGCATTGTGGTGCGCGTGCCGATCCCGGCGTTGACCGAGGAGCGGCGCAAGGGCTTGACCAAGCAGGTCCAGGGGCACGGCGAGGATGCGAAGATCGCCGTCCGCCAGGCCCGCCGTGAAGCCAACGACGTGCTCAAGCAGGGCGAGAAAGACAAGGACATCTCCGAGGACGACCTCAAGCGCGGTCTTGAGAAGATCCAGGTGATGACCGACGACCTCGTGAAAGTGGTCGAGGGCATCGTCGAGAAAAAGGCCAAAGAGATCCTCGACGGCTAGACTCGACGGCTAGTGCGCGGCGCGCCTGTGCCACTCGCGATGAGTGGCCACAGGCCGACCGCATGCGTCAGCCGCACATCTCCTGGCCCTGGCTCACGCACGTGCCATTTTCGTCGCATGCTTTGACCTCGGCCGTCTCCTGGCAGCCCGGGTCGTCGGGGGAACACAGGCTGCATGCGTCTCCGCAGGCGAGTTGCTCGCAGGCGTCGTAGTTGCACACGGGAAGGTCGGAGACGCACTCGCCAATGGCGTTGCAAGTCTCCTCGACCGCCGGACAGGTCTCCCCGGGTCCGCAGGTTGAGCAGGTCTCCCCGCAGGCCAGCCCCGCGCACGGCTCGACCTCGTCACACAGGCCAGGATCTTCGCCCGTTCCGAGCACGCAGGCTCCCTGGAGGTCGCAGACCTCAACGACGGGCGGGCAGTCTTGCTGACCCACCGGGCAAGTCGTGCAGGCTTCGCCGCAGGCCTTGTCTGCACACGTGGGCATGGGGACGTCACAACCGATCGGTTCGTCCGCCACGCATTCGCCCGCCTCGTTGCACTGCGTGACCACTGCGGGCGACGCACAGTCGTCGTCGTCGGGTGGACAGATCGAGCACGTCGCGCCGCACACAAGATCCTCGCACGCGTCGTACTCGCTGCTGTCGTCGTTGCTGTTGTCGCCGTTGCTGTCGTCGTCGTTGCCGTCGTCGGTGTCACCGGCATCGCCAGTTCCGGCCTGCGAGTCGTCGTTCTCGTCGCCAACGTCCTTGTCACCCAGGTCGCAAGCGCCGGTGAGCAAGAAGAGCGACGCGACCGACGTAAGAAGCAAGCTACTGGTTTTTATCGAAGTTTTCATCACAGCCACTACAACCCTCGCTTGTGCACGACGCCCGGCTTCCGTCAGCGCCGCACGAACCTTTCTACTTTTTCTCGGGCGTCTGCCCACAGGCCTCACGGACGCGCGGAGCCAACGGGGTCTTGCCGTGCGCGGTCAAGAACACGCTGGCCTTGTCTGACCAGTTCCCGCGTTTGGTTTTACAGACCGTGATCGTGGCGATAGCTCGCCTCTCGACGCTCAACGTGCCCGATGCGAAGCGTTGCGCGTGCGCCTCGGTCGCCGCCATCGCCTCCGAGTGTCGACCTGCAGCGAGGGCTTTCCATGCACGGCTGAGAATCGCGCGCTCCTGGGAGAGCGAAGAAGGTCCGGCGGGTGCCTCTGGCTTGTCCGCCGTCGTCTCGGGACGGGGTTGTTCTCGGCGACGGCGGCGTGGTGTGCTCGGCGTCGCCACCGGCTCCGATGCGCGATCTGTGACGGGGGGTTGCTTCGGATCGAGCGCGGGCCCGATCGAGTCCGGCGGAGTAGGCAGTGGCTCAAGGTCCTGCGTCGCCGGGGCCCCCGTCGTTGCGTCCTGGTCGGCCGCGCCACGCAAGTTTCCCGCACCGCGGTGAGGCCCCGAAGGTTTGTGCGCCGCGTTGTGTTCGTTACTCGCACCGACCTCGCCCATCGCGGCTTGCTCCGCGGTGTTGGACTCTCCCGCGACGAGGTTGCGCGAGCGTAGTGCCGAGACGCCCCACACCAGCGCGACAGCGGCGGCCAGGCCAACACTTACCGCAACCCAGCGCGACTGCGTGCGGGCGAGAGTCGTCGGCGTGGGCCTCGCCGCGCTATCCAGCCGCGCGAGCATGCGCTGTTTGGCCTCCCGCGGCATCCCGCGCTCGGCCCGGAAGGCGGTGAGCAGGGCACGCTGGGCAGGGGCGAGTGCTTCAGGCGGCGTTGTC
>JAESSZ010000665.1 GCA_016763875.1 Nannocystaceae bacterium | reverse complement strand
GGAGGCCCCCCCCCCGCATCCGCGCTAGTCCACTGCGAATACACGGGTCGTACCCGAGTAGCCGCGAATGGTCTGCGTGATGCCATTTTTGAAGTGCCCGTCGTGGCGAATACGGTACCTGCCCTTGGCGGCGTCGTTGGGGATCCTCCATGTGACAGTCACGATGGAATTGGCCACGCCGCTGCGCTTCCACTTGTAGGTGGTGCTCTCGGACCCGTCGTCCGCCACATTGAACCAGTTGCCGTCAAAGAAGTGCTGCACGCGGAGAAACGAGCCCTGAGTTCGAAAGTTGTTTTTGGGGTGGCCGCCCCAAAAACGCACAGTCACCACCCGACCGCGGCGATAGCTCGCGGCAGGTTGTTGCTTGGTATCGCCGAACTTCTTGCCGAAGGGTTTGTCGTCCAGGACAACGCCATCGGGGATGACCGTCTGCTTGGCGGCCAGATTCCGTGGTGTGGGTCCAGGTGAGACCGCCCGGTTGTTGGCGAGGCCCTCGGCGAGGGTGTGGAACTCCTGTTGGAGGGCTGCGAGCGTCCAGGGGCCAAAGTGCGTCGAGGCGCCTTCGTAGTGTTGTAGATCGTACTCCTCCTTGGTGGCGACGTAGCCAGCGTAGGCGTTGGACAGCCCCGCGATCACGACTTCGTCGATGCCCTTGGGCCTCAGCTGCGCCAGAATCGTCTTGCGAATCCGGCGGCCGCACATGGTGGTGCACTCGAAGGGGACCGCAGCGATCGCCAGCTGCCCCACGGTGACGAGCTGGACCGGCAGCACTTCGGGCGTCCAGGGGTATTTGTTGCCCAGCCAGTTCTTCTTCCCAATCGGCATCGCGACCGGCTTTTTGCCGTGGCAAGCCTGCAGGGTCGCGTTCACGAAGTTCACCGGGCTGGTGCCGCTGTACGGCATGCCCTCGTGGATCGGGACCCCTAGGATGTTCGTCGCGCCTGGGCCGTCCTCGGTGCTTCCCGCCATGAACGCCACGCCGAGCGCCGCCGTACACGTGCGCTTGTTCCCCGCGCCTGTGAACTTGCCGCTAACGGCGGTGTTGGAGAAGTTCACGTAGCGGTGGCGATAGTCGATGCCACCCTTGAGTTTGGTGCTCGCAGACGTCCACAACTGTTGGGCCTTGTCCGTCTGACGAGCCGCGATGGTCTTGGCGCGGGAGGCATCGTGGGTCCCGTCTGGTACGCCCCACAGATTGGGTGACACGTCGCCTTCGTTTGCGTTGGCGAACGCGCCGACGAACGTGTTGGTCGAGGTATACCTGGTCCCAAACCGCCGTTCGAACCGAAACGCAGCGATGCCCTTGTTGTCGCCGGTGATGAGCCGATGGTCCTTGGAGTAGTTCGTTGGGTGGACGGCAAACCAGTTGAGCATGCCCAACGCGCGGCCCCCCGGGGACTCGAATTTGAGCAAGGTCATGCGCTGGTCGACATCGGTAGCGTATTGACCCGCGTCCGGATTGTTGGCGTACGCCAGTCGGGAGCGGTTCATCGACGCGTTCTTGAGATCCCCGCCGTTGATCTTGATCGTCGCGTCGGTGACCGTGTTGTGCGCCCGCTCGATCGATTTGACGATGCCGTTGACGATCGCGTTGTAGTTGTCCGGGTCGAATCCCTGCTTGAGCGGGTTGGTAAATCCGGTCGAGTTGTATAGCCCGTAGTGGGAGTGCCCGGCCGGGCCCTGGTGGGTGTGGGTCGCGCTAAGCAGGACGTTGTCGTCCGTATACAACTCGCCATATTTGGCCCGGAGCTTCCTCATGACCCCTTGCTTTACGGACTGAAAAATCATTCCGAGTTCGGCGATGACCACGACGACGCGGTGCTTGTTGCAGCGGCTCTCAAGGACAAAGGCCCGGGAGCGCAGCCGCATGTGTACGCCCTTGGTGGTTTGGTCGCCGTTGGCGTAGCCCATCATCTGAGCCTCTGCGGCCGGGCCGGTGATGTCATAGACCCCACGACCCACCCTAAACCTGGTGTTGTTGCTACACGTGTCCCCCAACTTGACCGGTGGTCCGACCTTTTTGATACCGCCCTTGGGCCCTCCGGTGGGTGACTTGGCCGTGCCGCCTGGGAGCTTGCTGGCCTTGACGGGCATCTTCTTGGAGACGGGGGCGGTTTTGGATTTCGTCGTCTTTGGGGCGTTGGCGTGCACCACGGTAGGCGTAGCGAGCACAGACAGCAGGAAGACGGGATGGAGAAGCTGGACGCGGTGAAATCTCATACTCGGCTTTAGTCAAGAGAGTCGGCGCCCGAGAACGGATTGCGGAGAATCGTATCGAGACCGACTCTTGGGCGGTGAGCGCCCCGTGAAGCTCGTCACTGGGGTCGTGGTACTTACGGTTCCCGATGCGCTGGACCACCCTATCCGTGATCGTAGTGTGCACACTGGCTTGCGGCGATGACAGCTCGCCCGCCGACGATGGCACCGGGGGCACCTCTCCGGGAGACTCAAGTTCGACGTCGGGCGGGGGCATCGGGAGCGAATCGAACGTCGACAGCACGGGTGGCTCCTCTGGCGCTGGCTCCACGAGCGACACCGGCAGCGGCGGCAGCTCGACTGGCGAGCCTGTCGCCGATCCTCTGGGCTGGACGGACGCATGCATCGTGATGGGCTCGGACCTCAGCGTCTTGCATCCGCGCATCGAGTGCACCGCCATCGACGTCCCACTGGACTGGGACGATCCTGATGGCGTCACCATCACCGTGCCCGCGTTTCGGGTTCGGACCGAAGCCGAACAGCGGATCGGGTCGTTCTGGGAACTAGACGGCGGTCCCGGTGGCAGTGGGCTCAACTTCTTCACCGACCCGGTGCGCGTCGATGCAATCAACGCGGCAGGGTTTGATGTTGTGGTGCACTCCCACCGTGGCACGCTCGCGCCGCAGTTGTCATGCGCGTCGTTGGCGTCCTCGCCCGCGTGCCGCGCAGAACTCGAGGCGATCTGGGGCGACGGGTTGCGCCACTTCAACACCGTGCAGGCCGCCCATGACCAAGCCGAAATCATGCGCCGCGCTGCCGTCGACGAAGACGGCCTTATGGTGGTGTATGGCGTGTCCTACGGCTCGTACTGGGGGCAGTTCCTGCTCGGGTTGCACCCGGACATCGCTGACGCGGTGATCCTCGACAGCGTGCTGAGTGCGTACACAAGCGTGGCGACCCAGGAGGCAGCAGTTGACGAGCGCATGCTGGCGCTGCTGCAGGAGTGTGTCGACGATCCGATCTGTGGGGCCCGCGTCGGGTTCGCCTCAGCCGAGGCGTTCGCCCAGGCAGTCATCGACGCGTTCGACAATGGTGCGTGTGGACCGACGGACAAGGGGTTGTGGGCCGACTCGCAGTTTAGAAGCGGTTTTGGCACGCTCCTCAATCTCCATCGCGCCCGCAACTACTTGCCGCTACTCGCCGCGCTGCTGGTGCGCTGTACCCCCGAAGACTCCCAGATCGTGTCCGATGCGATAAACACGATCTTCACCGGAGTCTTCTCTGCCTCGCCCGGCACGGGGTCGGTGGCTGAGCAAATCGCCCAGGCCCGCGCTGCAGCGTCTCGCTACGGCGTGTCTCCGGCCCTCTTCGGATCGGGGCCCCTGTTCTCGGTCGTGCTGGCGACGACGATGCTGCCAGACGACGCCGACATCCAACTCGGCGCCAATATTCTGGCAACGACCGGCCTGCCCGGTGCGGTGCAGGCGGGCCATGAGTTCTTCGCGGACCTGCCCAACGTCGAGTTCGACGCTGACTTCGTTCCCGAGGTTCCGGTGCTGATTCTCAACGCCACTTACGACGTGCAGACGCCGTTGCCATGGGCCCAGACCGTAGCCGCGCAGTACGGCGTGGAGGTCACGGTGGTTCCCGATGGCCAACACGCGACGTTCTCGGTCGGCACTGGCGGGCGCGACCTCGATGGCACCGGCTGCCTGGTCCCGTTGGTGTTGGACTTCGCCGCGGCACCACAGGCGCCACTGAACGACGTGTGCGTCGCTACGCTCCCCGCCATCGACGTCAACCTCACCCGGCCCGACCTCACGGCACTGTCGATCGATGCGTTCGGCCTGGCCGACCCGTGGGTCCTGCTCGACTAACCCAAGCGTCAGTCTAGCCGGGCGTGGGGGTCTCTAACTCGGCGACGAAGTTCCGGGCAGCGGTGACAGACCGTCCGGAGACGAAGGCGAGCACGCGTCGGGTCCAAACAGTGATGTGCGGGCCGTCGACGTAGCGCCGCGAGAGCCATTGGCCCCCTGCGATCACCGCTGCGCCGAGCAGCAAGTTTCCGGCGACCCAGGCCACGGGGAGGTGGGCGAAGAGGTCGATGTTGAACGCGGCAGCCACGACGACGGCCAAGACCGGAACCCACAGCAGCACGCCGCCGAGGAGCGCGATCTTCAGCGATCGGTAGTCGGCTAACGCGAGCGATTCGAGCACGCGTTGGCTGGAGGCGACGGGCCCGGCCAGATCGAGCTGACGGACAAGGACCAGCCACCGCGCGGTGCTGAGGCCTATCGCGCTGGCGAACACGGTGACTGCGAGCGCGGAGGCCAGCAGCGCCGGACTATCGCTGTGGCGTGAGGCGAAGATGGCGAGACCGACCACGCTCGCGACCGCGAGGGCGACGCCCGCGACCGCTGTTCCTCGGCCCCACCGAAGCGATGGGGCCTGGCGTTGTGCGGTCACGCTGCGAAGTAGTGCCTCGTTGTGCGACACCCGACGCGCCAGCTTCGCGTGCTCGGTCGCCCACATTCGTTCGAGTTCATCGAGTTCGGTCATTGTTCGCTGCCTTGGACTTGGGTTGAGGAATTCGAATCGAGGCGACGTCGCATCGCAACTCGGATTCGGGTCAGGCGGGTCGCGACGTTGCTCGCGCTGATACCGAGAATCTCTGCGATGACGGCGTGCGAGTTGCCGTCTAGGTGCAGCAGGGTGAGGCCGCGGTCCATCTCGCCGAGCTCGGCGATGCAGGACCGCAGCACCATGGAGTCGTGGTGCGCGGCCGTCGTCGCGACGTCACCCAGGGTCGCGGCGTGCTGATCGAAGGGCTCGGTTCGCCCACTGCGTCGGACCTCCCGTCGGAAGTACGAGATCGCGACATTGATCGCGACCCGGTAGAACCAGGTGGAGGCTTGCCGCCCGTCGTACTGGGCGCGACAACGCCACAGGTGCGTGACGATCTCTTGGGCAACGTCGTCGCGCTCCGTTACATCGCGGCAGTAGGTGTAGGCCACCCGGTGCACCAGCCCGAGATGTTCGGCCAGCAACGCCTTGAACTTGTCGTCGGTCACTGCCGTCCGTGTCTCCCAAACCATGATTCGCAGCGGAAGGCCGATTCATCACAGCGGCCAGTGATTTTTTCTGCGATACGGCTCCAGATCGGGGATAGATACCGTATCGGGGTATTTCGCGGATCGCGCGACAGGCGCAGATTGCTAGCAAATCCGCTGACTTGGGTTCAGCGGCACGGGCAGTAGCACTCGGCGAATCCGCAGTAGATCAGATCGACTTGGACCGACAGCTCCCAGCCGGCCTCGTGGATCTCGATCTGGGCATGCAGTCGCTTCGATGCATCCGGCGTGCCGATATCGGAGTCCTCATAGGGCGACAAGAACTCGATTGTCCCTGTTGCCTCCTCCCACGCGATTGCCGCTGAGTGCACTCCCACGAGTGGAAAGCCGCTGTCGGGGCGAACTTCCACGTCGAGTTCCCTGGCCGGGCCGAATTCGACCGACGGCGGTTGAACCAGGATCACGTGCGGGATCGAGGAGCAGTAATCGAGGAGGTACCAGGCTTCCTCAATCTCAATGGGGCCGTCTGGCGTCTCCGCTAGTTCGACGACGATTAACGGGTCGGGCTCGTAGCACTCTCTTGGAAACGGCACGCCCCCAGACGTCGAATCGTCGAGCGTGCCGCTGTCACTGCTTGATGGCGTCTCGGTATCGACCTCGGCCCCGTCTGTCGATGTCGCGGGCGGCCCCGACGTACTGTCGGTGCCCGTCGTGCCTGGGTCTGCGGCCCCATGTGTCGCCGACTCGGTCTCGGCGGCGGAACCCGACTGATCGTGCGACGTCGATTGCCCCGCGCACGCGGCGACCCCACTGATGAGGGCAATCACGATTCTCTTCGTTCGAACGCTCACGGCCGACGATTCCATCATGGCACGATCAACATGCGTGTGATGTTGGTGTTGGACTCGCGGACACCGACTGCGAGCCGCCCGTCCGGCATCCAGTCGAGGCTCAGGCCCAGAGGGCTCGAATCTCCGTGGCCGAGGACCGCCGCGGAAACGACGGATCCATCAATGACGCGAGCGATCCAGCGCTTGGAGCGGCTGATCGGTAGCGGGCCGGCCG
>JAESSZ010000664.1 GCA_016763875.1 Nannocystaceae bacterium | reverse complement strand
CGGCCGCGCGATCGTCCTGGACGAGTATTCCGCGGGGGGGTGTCACAAACGTGGGGCAGCAACTCTACCTTTCGGGACGCATGACTCCCTTGATCTCCAAGACGTGCCGCTCCCTCGCTCCCTCGCTCCCTCGCGCTGTCCGCTGCCTCATCGTCGCAGCACGCCGTAGCCAGCTCAGGTGACAGACCGCAGCACCCCCGGTGTTGAGCCCGTCGATGCCCTGGTCACCGCTCTGCTGCCGATTGGCGGCGACCCTATCGTGCTTGCTCGGGGCCTGCGCGCAAGCGGAGACGGAGCTGCCGGCGGCGGGGTCCACCGACGATCCGCACTGGCACGCGCTCACCGATGGAACGGCGTGGCGCCACGCATCCGCGGAGGATGATCCGCTGCAAGCGCACCGACCGTCCGCCATCGTCTGCTCACCGCGCCCGTGGCACGCCGTCGCGGAGGGCATCGAAGTCGACACCTCGGAGTGCAACTACGTGCACCTGACGACGGAACTCGCGGCCGACGTTGGGGTCGGCGACCCCGTTGCCGTCGACGTCTGGTGGAATGCACTCGCCTCCGTCGAGCCTGCCGAGGGTCACCTGGCACTCTTCATCGGCGGCCAACGGATCTGGGAAACGCACGTGGAGATCCCTGGTCCCGCCGACAGCCGACGGTTCGAGTTTCCCGCGCCGTTCCCAGCCTACGCCGGAGAGGACGTCACGTTTCATCTTCACAATCACGGCTTCAACACGTGGACCCTCGCTCGGTTTGCGGTCTTGAACGACGAAGAACCAGGAAATCTATGACCACGAGTGCTCGAACGCTGTCTCCCCTCCACCTGTTCCTCCCGACGTTGTTCGTGCTTGCGACCGCTTGTGGTGACGACGAAGCACCGTCGTCGTCCGGAGACACGGGCGCTGCGACCGGGGGCGCGGACGAAACCGGCGAGACCGGTGCGCAGTCTGGCTTGAGATTTTGGTCGGATGTGGCCCCGCTCTACTACGACAACTGCGTGACGTGTCATCGCGAGGGTGGCGTCGCGCCGTTCGCCTTGGACAACTACGCGGACGCTGTGACGTGGGCGGCGGCATCGGAGCAGGCGGTCAGCAGCAAGACCATGCCTCCGTGGCTTGTCACCAGCGATGGCTCGTGCGGCGATTTCCTGAACTCGAAGGCGCTGAGCGATGAGGACATCGACACGATCGTCAGCTGGATTGGCTCCGAGCAAGCGGAGGGCGAGCCGAGGGACGACCTCGCCGTGCCGGATACTGGTGTTTTGAGCGGCCCGACTTCCTACGCGGCGCCGGAGTTCGTCCCCGAAATCGTCGGTGGAGCACTGGCGGAGTTCGACGAGTACCGCTGCTTTCTGCTTGAGCCTGGCATGGACCGCGACACGTTCTTGACCGGCTATGAGGTCGTGCCGGGCAATGAAGCGATCGTCCATCACGTGCTTGGGATCGTGCTCGATCCCGAAGCAGAGGGCGAGCCCGGACTGACGAACCGCGAGACGGTCGAAGCTTACGATGCCGAGTCGCCCGACCGAGCCGGCTGGCCCTGCTTCGACGGTGCCGGCCCCGAGACAGACGACAAGTCGATCCCGGTGGCCTGGGCGCCAGGGCAAGGCGTTGTCGACTATCCGGATGGGACGGGCGTCGCGGTCGCCGCGGGCGAGATGATCGTCGCACAGATCCACTACAACCTCGCTGACCCCG
The DNA here is from genome assembly GCA_016763875.1 of Nannocystaceae bacterium. Taxonomy (GTDB): domain Bacteria; phylum Myxococcota_A; class Polyangia; order Nannocystales; family Nannocystaceae; genus JAESSZ01. The sequence goes on along the minus strand of JAESSZ010000664.1, from coordinate 1,459 downwards.
CAAACATCGGGTCATCCGATCAAACGACGGTGAACCTCCGGTTCGAGGACGAGGTCGAGCACCCGGGCGTGATGCTCTTGCCCGACCTGTTCCTCGACACTCTGTACGGCAGCGAGCCGGCCAGCCTGCCGCACGGCGAAGAGTCGGTTGAGTACAGCTGGAGCATTCCGCTTGGATTCGTCTTTCCGGAGTTTGGCGCGGACAGCATGAAGCTCTACGGCGTGCTCCCCCATATGCACGACTATGGCCGGCGCATAGACATGCGTGTGTCGGGTCCCGCAGGCGAGGTATGTGCGGCAGACGTGCAGGCCTGGGACTTCAACTGGCAGCTAATGTACTTCTACGACAACCCGATGACGCTCACCGCAGATCAAACGATCACGGTCACGTGCACCTACAACACTCTCAACGCCAGCGAGCCGGTGACGCCCGGCTGGGGAACGCAGAACGAGATGTGCCTCATGGGGTTGTTCCTGGTGCCGGAGTAGGTGCGGCGCACGACTTACCCGTTCTCCGGCGCGGGCGTGTCGGTGAGCCGGACCACGGCCTCGAACGCGGCCTCCTGCAACGCGGTGTCGCTAAAGTGCTCGAAGCTGTCTTGCCGTGCCATTGGACCCACCAGCTTCTTGGGATGCGCGGTGGCGTAGAACTGACCGGTGTCGTCGTCGCCGAACTCCAGCGCGTCCACGTAGCGACGCGCCGCTGCCTCGAGGGACCCGGCCATTCCCATCATGGGTCCCAGTACCTTCATGAAGACGGTCATCACCTTCATGGCCAACCCAGCGCCGCGCGCGAAGTTGCTTCCGGGCGCCGACCCTGGTGATACGGCGTTGACCGTCATGCCCGGTGGCAGTCGACGCGCCAGCGCTGCGGCCCACCACGCGACCACAAGTTTCGCGGTCACGTACTCGCGCATGTTGACGAAGCTGTCCTGCGCTTCGGTCTTGGCGAGCGCCACGATCGCCGCGACCTGATCTCCGTCGTATTTCGTGCGAGCGAGACCGCCGACATCATGGATGGGCATGCCAGGCAGCGTGCCGCGGGCCCCCTCGGACCCCGCGATAATGATCCGGGCGTGCGGACTCAACGAGCCCGTCTCCCACAGGCGCATCGTCAGGACGTGGTGCCCGACCAGCGTCGAAGCCCACGTGATCTCGACACCGTCGGTGTTGTAATGCGCCTCAGAACTCGACGCACCCGCGTTGAGCACGAGGCCGTCGATGATGGTGCCTCGGGCGACGAGTTCGTCCGCGGCCGCCCGGGCCGCCTGCGCCTCCGACGTGTCGATAGCCAGGGTGGCAAACACGTCCTTTCCGACGCGCTCCCTAAGTGCTGCGCGGGCGACCTCCGCTTTTTCGACGGTGCGGCAGGCCAGGATGACCGTGCCCCAGCCCGATTCCGCTAACTGCGCTGCAGCTTGTAGACCGACGCCTGAATTCGCGCCCGTCACGAGCACCGT
>JAESSZ010000663.1 GCA_016763875.1 Nannocystaceae bacterium | reverse complement strand
CCCCACCATCGCCAAGTCCGAAGTACAGCAGTCCATCGGGGCCGAAGGCGAGATCCCCGCCGTTGTGATTGGTGTAGGGCTGTTGAACCGAGATGACTTCTGTTTCGGTCGCGGGGTCCGCGGTTAGGCCGCCGTCGGTGCTGACAAACCGGGCCACGCGGGACACGAAGGCACCGCCGCCAGGGGTGGTGTAGGAGAGAAACAGCGCACCAGTGGTGGCAAAGTCGGGGTGAAATGCGAGGGCCAGTAGGCCCGCTTCGCCGCCTTCTTCGACGTTTGCCGAGATGTCGAGGAAGACGGACGGCGCGGTGCCCTCGTTGGTGAATGTGTACACGACGCCCGGTTTGGTCGCGATGTACCAGCGATTGGTATCCGTCGGGTGTTGGAGCAGGTCGATGCCGTCGTCGATGCTCGCGTGCTCGAAGACTGGGACGAAGTCGACGAGTTCTCCGCGGTCGGGACGGGGCGGCGCGACGCAGCGCGTTTGCACGACGGGCTCGCTCGGCTCCGGTCCACTGCGACAAGCGACAATGGCGAAGCTCAGCAAAGCTAGCAGTCGAGTTTTCATCTAGCAGTCTCTTGCGCGACGCCAACGATACCGCAAGTGTCTACGGCTGTGGCGTAGGATCGTCGGCGCGCGACTTTTTTTCATCGAGCAAGATTTGCTCGGCCTCGCGAAGTTGGTCTTCCCTCCTTTGTCGCCGGTCTTCCTCGATCTGTGCTTCGAGCCGGACGTCAGCCGCTTGTCGTTCATCGACGAGCTGCTCGGTAAGGCAGGACTTCCGTTCCTGTTGAGTCGGTGCAGCGAGCAAACAACGAATCGCGCGTCGCATCCAGGGCGGGTCACCCGCCGTACTTTCGTCACACTCTAGCGCGTAGTCCTCGGCTGACCGCGGCTCCTTCGGATCGTTGGCCCTGCTCGCACCAAAACTCGCGCACTCCTCTTTGCTCAGTGGCGCGTCACTAAACTCGTTGGCGTTCCACGCGACCCTGGCCGGCTGACTCGCCGCCGGTTCCGGTTCCGGGTTCGCTGTACGGTCGGTTGAACCGCTGGCCGCGTTGCAGCCGAAGATCCAGAGCGCCAGCCACTTCAGCGGCTTTGCGTGTCGATAGCGGGAGTTGGTCGGCACGGGGCGGGGCGCAGTCTACCGCGCAGCGCCCGGCTGCGGAACTCCCACTACCAGTCGCAAGACTCAGGTATCCACTGCGGCTTGCCGTCCACCAGATCGCACAGGGCGTCGTCACTCTCTCGGCAGGACCACAGCGAGCACTCGGGCTCGGCGACGCATTCGCCCCAATACGTCGAGACCTCGTGTGTATCTTCGTTGAACAGCCACGCGCAAAACTGAACGCTGCTGGATTCGGCCCCGCAGGTTCGATCGGCGCCGAGGTACTCGCATGCGGCGAGCACCTGCGACTCTGCTCGGGGCTCGCCGTCGGCATCCGTTTCGTCGTCGTGGTCCTCGCGATCGAGCACCAACTCGTCGGGGATCTCTGTGTCCGAATCGCACCCGACGGTCGCGGTCATGGCGGCGAGGAGCGCGAGGGCAGACGCGAAAATGGGCATCGACATGCGCGGCGTATGTCTTGGACGTCCGATGCTCTTGGATTGTGCAAGGGTGGTGCCACGAAGAATCTGGCCTGTACGGGCCTCTAGCGTGGAAACTCAGTATTTACCCACGACATCGTTGCCACGGGCGTTCCATGGGACGCGACACGCGTGTCGCGCGACCGGAGCGCCACGGTAGGACGTGGTGTATCCAGGTGGGCAGCTGTCGGCCCGTTCACCTCGTCGCAGATGCACCTACTCGTCTCACGCGTCCACTTGGATCCGAGTTTTGTGGATCCGTCAGGTTGAAGCTCGCCCCCCCGCAGCACCTTGAGCGCGATGATGCGCTCAAGTTCCGGGTCGTACGCCGAGTAGACCGTGCCGCCCGCGCCCAGCCCGACACACTCGCGGATCTCGTATCGGCCCGCGAATGGACTCGAGAGCGTCGACAGTGGATCGCGATCACCCGGCCGAGGATGACGGGAGTGCGTGACGTCCTTGCGGTCGTCGAAGGCGAGTCGCTGACAAAGTCTGCGAACTGGTCTTCGTCTGGGCACACGTCCACAGCACGAGCAGTGTAACGCCCGCACGTCGTAGAGGGGCGATTTGTGGGCTGGATGTGCGCTGCGGGCGGGCTGCTAGCCTACGCGTCATGCAAGTAGGTCATGGACCGCCATCGGTGCGTAAAGATCTGTTCGGAGGCAATGGACAGGTGCTGGTTTGGAACCTGCTGCAGGGGAAAGCAGCGCCACCGTTCACGGCTGTGCTGTCCTGTGAACTCGCGGAATCTGGCCGCGTCGGTCGGCACGTCCAAGAGGAGTTCGACGAGATCGTCGTCGGGCTGACCGGCTACGGCGAGATACGCGTGGACGGCAAGGCACAGGCGTTTGGCCCTGGCGCGGTTGCATACCTGCCGCTGGGATCGACGCTCGAACTCGTCAACGAGGCGACGGACCAACCGCTGCGCTACCTCATCATCAAGGCTGCGGGCGAAGCGAAAGACTCACCGTGAACAGTGGTCCGCCCCTGGGGTGGTCGAGCCCGTGCGGGCGTCGCCGTCGAAGTCGTTGGGCACCTCGCCGACGACCCCAACGGACCCTGGTGTGTCGCAGTTGACGAGGTGAAGGTCCCCGGCATCGGCGTCCACGAACCACGTCGCCTCCGCTACGAGCACGTTGTCGACGTCCGCGGCCACGGCTCCGTCGCGCGCCCGGATCTCGCCGTTGGTCAGATTGCCGTGCATGGTCAGATTCGTGGTTGTGTTGAAGCGATACTCGATGCGGTTGGCGTACGCATCGGGGTGGCTGAAGAACACGGTGTTGTGGGCGACCCAGGTGTCGACCCCCTCTTCGATTGAGATCCCGACGTCATGCTCGCCGCTACCTGCGTGCTGCGAGTACACCATGTTGTTGAGGATCTGAGAGCCGTAGACCTGGTCATTGAACCCGAGCCCGATTCCCCGCGCGCAGTCGAAGAAACGATTGCGCGAGATCACGTGTCCGCTGCCCGACTCGCTGTCCCACATGTGCACGCAGTGTTCTGCGAGTCCACCGTTGTAAGTCATGCCGTCGCGCTGCTCGGGAAACCGGCCGTGGGCGGGTCGCTGCACGCCGCTGGCGTCGCAATAGATTCCCGCGAAGTAGCTGTCGTGGACGTACCAGTTGGTGGCGTCGTGGGTGTCGATGCCGCCCGTGTAGCAGGTGGTTGCGCCATCTTGCGAGCCGTAGCCCCACACGTTGTCGCGTCCAGCATCGGTCATTGTGAACGATGTGCAAGAGACCTCGACGTTGTCGACGATCGCAGAGTTCCCGGGACTCGCTTTGACGAACTGCTGTCCGCCATCGATCAGGTTCACGTTGTGGATGATCGCGTCGTCGCCGCTGGCCCACAGGTGAATGAGATGGAAGATCGACCGTTGCACGGTGATGTCCGCGACCACGACCCCCGCCGCATCGATGGTGATCGGGGCGGTCGAGCCGCCGTGGCTGACGTAAGCCGAGTCTAGGATTACCGCGCTCGCCTCGCCGCTCATTGAGCGCAGCGTGACGTCCGGGGTCGTAAAGTACAGACCGCTGTACGAGCCGTCGGGAGAGTCGTCGAAGGTGTAGGTGCCGTCTTGGAGGAGCACGGTGTCACCGGAACTCAGGCCCGAGACCACCGATCGGAGGGTGGTCATCTGGCCATCGACGGTGACCTGCCCGTCACCGGCCGGGGCCACGATGATCTCGGCGCCATTTCTTGGTGGCAGTTCGAAGTCTTCGCACGCCGCCGACGGATCCGGCGGGTCATCGGTCTCGCCTTCCGTACCGTCCTCGCTCGTACCGTCGTCATTGGAGTCGATGCCGTCGTCGGTGTCGTCGCCTTGGGGGGCAGTGCCGTCGTCAGGGCCATCGTCATCGCCCGGGCCTGCATCGTCGTCCGCGCCGCTGGAGGCCTCCGACGAGCCCTCCGCGGCCCCTTCGTCGGCTCCGCCACTGTCGCTGCCACAGCCCGCCGTTAGGGCCCCACTCAGTACGAACACGATCCGATGAGTCACCCGCATGCTGCCCTAACGCTAGCGATCGTTGGCGGCGGTCGGTATCCGGAGAACTACCGATTTTTGGCGGCGGAACCCCGCATTTAGGCGATCCAAGGCACTCGGGCACCGGCCCGTCGGCGTCGCGCCAGGCCGAGTGCGAGCAGCACAAACACGCCGAGGCCGACGGGGCTTCGATCGCTGGTCGTACAGCTGCAGCCGCCAGCTGCCGGGAAGCCGGGGCCAAGGCAGTTTTCGCTGTCGCCCGGCGGGTCAGAGAACAACTCGCCGAGTCCTCCGAATAGCCCGCTTTCGGGCGGCAACTCGGTCCAACTCACCGAGGCCAGTCCGCTCAAGTCGCCCAACTGGGCCTCGATCGTCGCGTCGTAACGCTGGGACCGTTCCGGGGGCTCGTGACACGAAGCACCGTCGCGCTCGGCGAGTGCAACGTAGTCAGCGGTCCAGGCGATCGAGGCGTCGCGCCAAACCGGCAGCGCCCCGTCGAGCACCGACCACGTCACCTCGGCGCCGTAGACCGCGACTCCCCGATCGTCACGAACGATGGCGCGTGCGCCCGCGACCGGGCCATGGACGAGATCCGAGTCCTCGGGGGCAGGGGCATAGGCGGCCAGCACTTCGAGCGACACGAGGTCTTCGGCGGCCACTCCCGCGACGACACCGACCTCGATGGTGCGCTGGACCATGGCGTCGGGCCCTGGCACGATCGAGATCCGAGCCTCGGCACCAGCGTCGATAGTCACCGTCAACAGACCCAGATCTTCGAACTCGACCTTGGGGGCTGGCCCCGTCGTTGCCTCGACCTCGATCTCCCAATTGGTGGGATTCCAGCCAACCGCGGCGTCATGGTCAGGGTGGCGTAGGACCACGGCAAACGGCACGGGCGAGCCGGCCACCGCGTGCGCGATATCGCCAGGGGCCAATGCGTCGCCGTCCGAAAGCGGGTCGCCATTTACATCGAGGAGACTTCGCAACGCAAATGCATCTCCCGGTGACTGCAGGTGTGCCGAGACCTCGTCGACGCTGAGCACGGACCACTCGATGTGGTCGCTGGCGGGTGCGTAGCCGCGGTCGCTGGCGGCGCACGGCACCGCAGTGAACACCCACGACGCCTCGCCAGGGCCACTCATCCGCAGACACGGTGACTCCTCAAGTACTGGTCCCGACAGCTCTGAGTCGAAGCACGCCGCCACCGCTGCGTCGGGAATCTTCTCGTCGTCGTCGTCTTCGCAACCCTCGACGTCGGTGCCGCACCGCACGGCGGGGCACCAGCGCGCCCCCTCAAGCAACGGAGCTGGGTGGCGTAACCGTAGGCAGGCCCCGACTGTGATCGCCTGGTCGTGAAACTCGAGTTGCCCGTCTTGGGTCGTCAGGACGGGGGCGCAACCGACGTACTCATCGCATGCGCCGACTCCGACGAGCGCGAACACGATGATGGTGGGTCGTCGTGGGCGTCGCGGTGTTCTCGGCATCGTGCAGCGTTAGTCTCCGGAACGACTACCAGGATGCCAGACGCGGTGCGAATGGCATGTCGCGGACCACACGCGGAGAAATAAGAAAATGAGCCGAGTCTCGTGATCGAATGTGATGCTCGCGGCGCTACCGTCAGTTTGACGACGGCTCAGCAAGGCCCGTTGGGACAACAATCGCCGAGGCTGACGCAAGCGGCATCGCAGTAGCAGTTGCCGCCGGACGCTCCGCACTCGCATGGATCTCCGCAGGTATTGGGATCGTCCGGACAATCGCCGGGGCAGGTGCAGGAGTCTTCGTCCGGGTCGCACGTGCCGTCGCCACAGACGTAGTTGATGCACAAACTCGTCTCGAAGACACACGTCCCCGCACACGACAACGTCCCTGCGTCAAACCCCTGCGAGGTGCAAGTCTGACCCGCGATCTGGACACCATCGCAGGCTTCGGCGGCGTTGATCATGCCATCGCCACAGTACGTACACGCCGACGCGTCGAACTCGCACTGCGGCGTACAGCCTAGCGAGCCGCCTGAGTAGTTGCCGCCACCAGGCGCAGGTAACGCCGTGCAGGTTTGTGCGCCCAGTTGCGCGGCCGTACACACCGATCCGCCCATCCCGCAATCGCAGGTCTCGCCGCGTTGCAGCACGCCGTCACCACACACGGTATCGACGCAACTGGTTGTGTCGATAGTGCATTGCGCCGTGCATCCCAGAGTGCCTCCGGCAAACCCCTGGGCGAGGCAGTCGCCTCCACCCACATCGGTGCCGTCGCACTGCTCGTCCGCGTCGATGACCCCGTTGCCGCAGTCGCCGCTGGCGCCTTCGTCCGCGTTGGACTCCGTGCTCCCCGCAGTACCTTGTTGGCTGTTCGAGGTGGTGTCGCGGCTGCCGGTGTCGCCGTCGTCTGTGCCCGAGTCCGCCGAGGTCCCCGAGTTCACGGGCTGGTTCGTCGACGGGTTGGCGTCGCCACCGAACGTAAACCCGTTGCTGTCCGGATCGGCCCCCTTCGCACACGCCGAGGCTAGACCGAGCAGACATACGAGCCGCAACAGGACGCGGGGAGCCATCGGCAGCAGTCTACCCCGTCACCTCGCCCATGCCGACTGCCACGAGCTCGCAATATCAGGCCTTCTCTGAACAACCTCTGAACAACCGAACCGCGACATTCGTGTCCCTACGGCTTGGGCCAACTGCGACGTGGCGCACACATGCCGCCGGGCGCCGTTGCCACTCGCGCGTGATACCGAATACTGGGTGGATAATGCTCAGTCTTGCCCGTGCCCCGCTGACCCTCGCCTTCCTCGCTTGCTGTGCGCTGTCCGCCCAAGGGGGCTGCCTCATCATCGACGATGACGGCGCAGACGGGGACGGCGCAGGGGACGACGACAATAGCGACGACGATAACGATGGTGGCGCCATGCGGACGTTGTCCTGCGACGCCGCGGTTTCGGTGGAACTGAAGGGCCAAGCGACCCCGCTCACCGATGACTTCGAGCAGAGCGTGTTGGAGATGGTCGTGTGTGGTCAGCTCAGCGTTGAGTTGGTCCAGGGCGTGCAGACCGGGGTTGGTCGCGCGATCCTAACGGGTGACTCGGATGCCACGCCCGCGGGATGGCAGCACCGAGACGACGGCATGTACACCACGGGCTCGGCCTCGACCGAGATGGTCAGCGGGTTCTACCTCGCCCACGACACCTCGTTTGGAGAACAAGGCGAGCTGGTCGTCCACAACGTGTTCCGCGTCGACAGCTATCTCGTCAACGCGCGCGTGGTCATCTCGCAGGACGCGATTGTGACCGGCAAAGCTGAGTTGCGTTTTGACGACACCGGTCCGCTGGTCGAGCTACTCGGGTTCGGTCAAACCCCGAGCAGCCCTATTGAAGTGAGTGCGACCGACGCGTTGAACCTCGCCAGCGGCCTTGAGTCGCTCGAGTTTCGCTCCGATATCCACGTCGTGGATGCTGGCGAGAGCACCATTATTTACGACGTGCACACCCGACCGGTGCTCGCCTCGGAGCTGTTGCTTGGCGCCACTCTCGAGTACGACAATGACGCCGTCACTGCCACGCGCGGGGACATGAGCGTCGAGGTCGACGGATGGGACATCGAGTTTCGTGGCGGTGGGGGCCTCTCGGGCGAGATCGAGTTCCACATCGATGTGGACGTGGATTTGGAGTGCACGTCCGAGTTCACGTTCGAAGCGACGCAAGGCGACTGAAAACGCTCCCCGCGGTGTTCGGCCCCACGCGCAATCTGGCATGCTGCGCGTGTGCGACCGTGGGTCCGATGCTGTTTGCCGCTTGTCGTGTTTGCGGCGACCGTGATGCAAGCGGGGGCGAGCTTCGCTGAGTCGCTCGATGCCTGTGCGCTGCAGGTCGATGCTGCACCAGGCGCGCGCGATGGCTACCGTTGCGCGTATCTTCATGCACGCAAAACCGGGGAGTTCGACGCATCGATCGCTCGACTTCGGGTGTTCGTCGGTGACACCGATGCCAGACCCCGTCCCGATCGCGGGACCGGTCGAGGTTGGGCCATCCTGGCGTTGGCCAACTGCCTCTCGGATCAGGGGATCGACGAAGCTCCCGCGCAGTACGAGCGCGCCGTCGCTCAGTTTGTGGTTGTTGGGGATGCGGCGGGGGAGGTCAACGCCCAGTTGGGGTTGTCGACATGGTTCGGATACGGCGACGAGCTCCTGCGGGTCGATAGTGCGCTCGCCCGCGCCATGGAGGTTGCGCTCGGTGTTGGCGATCGGTTGCTCGTGGCCACTGTGAAGATCCAGCGAGCTCGGCAGCTGTATCACCGCGACGGAAACATCGAAGAGGTCATTGCATTGGCGCGAGAGGCCGAGGCCGTCATGTTTCCCGACGGCCCGTATCAAGGTCGGCTCATGGTGCTGTACGTCCTATCCAACGCGCTCTCGGAGCTAAGCGACGTCGACGAGGAGGTTCGCGTGCTGGCCCGCTTCATCGCACTGACTCAGGCCGAGGGCGATGCCTATGTCGAGGCCAGCGCGCGGATGTCACTAACGGAGTTGGGCATCGCTCGCCCGAGTCTCGTGCGCAGTGGATTGGTTCCAGACCCCCGCGGAGAGTGGAAGCGGGCCACACAGCTCGCGCGGCGATCCGGCAACCAGACCATCGAGGCGAGCGGTTTGTGTAAAGAAGGGAGCTGGCAGGCTGCGCACGGCGAAGGCCTCACGGGACTCAATGCGTGCCTCGCGTTGGCGGTCAAAATCGACAACGAGGATCGCATTTCCGAAGCACATGAGCGTCTCGCATTGGCGTTGTCGGCAGTCGGCACGCCAGCCAGCCACGATGCCGCGCGTCGCCACGCTGAATCTGCGATCGAGGTGGGGGAGCGGCGCGGCACAGTTGGCGTTCGTGAGCGCCTGGTTCTGGCTCGGGTTGTGGCGGCTCTTGGTGGCGACGCGACCCCAATCTACGCCGACCTCGCAAAGCGCCTCAAGAGGCGTCTGGGCCAGGCTGTGGATGCTGACCGCCGCGTGGCGTTGATGGCGGGGTCCGCCTACGCCTTTTACTCCGCGGCCGAGTTCGAACTGGAGCGCGGCAGGGACCTTGAGGCGTTGGCGTGGATCGAACGCATGCGGTCCCGTGCAGTGGTGCGCAACGACCAGGTGTCACCGATAGCGGAGGCTCGCGATCTGAACAGCGAGGCACTCGGCCGATTGCAGGCAAGCTTGTCGCCAGTCGAGACGCTTGTGATCTTCTCGGTGCCGACTCCAACCCCGCTCGAAGCGTTGCCGTCACCGAGTGCGCGCGCGTTTGTGCTTGCGAGAGACACGCTACAGGTCGTCGAACTCCCACGCCTCAATGCAGAAGGGGGATTGCGTACCCGCGTTCGTGTGTTCGCCGACCGACTTGCGGCGGGCGAGGTGGCGTCCGGGTTGGCGATGCGCCTTGGCAGCGATGTGTTTG